>JAKVCN010000001.1 GCA_022448585.1 Puniceicoccaceae bacterium
GCCAGATACTGAGCCAGAGCCAGATACTGAGCCAGAGCCAGATACTGATCCAGAGCCAGATACTGATCCAGAGCCAGAGCCAGATACTGATACGCCCATTATAATAGATCCGGACATAACAGTAGCTAGTCCTGAGGGACCTACCAATTAATAGCCAGATAAACGCTTTGCTAACCCCCGGCTCACCGGGGGTTTTTTTATAATCTAATCAAGCGCTTGCTTAAGAGAATCTAGGATGCGCCTAGTATCATCGCGCTTTTGGGTAATATCTACTAACTGCTTTCGAGCACCAGCTACAACATTCTCTGGAGCACTTCTAACAAACTTACTATTGTTCAGCTTGCCTTGTGTAGTACGAACTAAGCCATCAAGCTTCGTAAGCTCTTTGTTTAACCTTACACTCTCTGCATCAACATCAATACTAGTGCTAAGATCTAAATATAAGGAACCCAACGGAGTTACTGCAGCAGGCAGGCCATCTGAAAGGCCAATCTCAACGGCATCTAAACGGTCCAGTCCTGCTAAATTACATATCAGCACAGTATTTGCTGTAATTATTTCGGTAGCTTCAGTGCTGGCTTTGTAAAACATAGTAACCGTACGCTTGTTTGCTATATTATATTTCGCCTTCAATGCTCTTGCCTCACTAATTAGCTCCTGCAATTCTCCAACACGCTGCGCAGCATTAGTATCTACAGAAATCTGCCCAAGCACCTCTTCGGTACCAGCAATAATAGTCTTTTGTATAAAAGGTTGATTCGCATCGTAACCAAGGCATTCCCACAACTCTTCTGTGATATGCGGAATCAATGGATTAGCTAATTGCAGCACTTGGCGCAGTACAAGATCTTGTATTGCGAGACAATTTGCTTGCACTGCCTCATCACCCTTAAGTTTACCTTTACAAGCTTCAACATACCAGTCGCAAAAATCACTCCAAAAGAAAGTGTAAATTAAGTGGGTCAAAGGAGCCAAATCATGATCCGTAAAACATTTTTCTATAGCCCCCGTGACTTCTTGAAGTTGTTTCAGTATCCAATGGTCATAATCATCCAGTAAACTGGGGTTAATACGTCCATGGATAGCCGCAAGGCTACCGCTGTCATACATGCTGCCTGACATTTGTCGAAAGCGTGCAGCATTCCAGAGCTTGTTACAGAAATTACGTCCAATTTGTATCCGCTCCTCAGAAAAAAGTATATCAGATCCTGTTGGTGCTATAGCACAAATACCAAACCGTAAACCGTCCGCACCAAACTTATCGATTAAATCAATTGGGTCGGGCGAATTTCCTAGTGATTTTGACATCTTGCGCCCCTTATCATCGCGGATAAGCCCATGTATAAAAATATTCTTAAACGGAATACGCGCCTCGATCTCTTCATCGCTCAGCGAATCATTATTCTCGCCATACAGCTCTAGGCCTGCCATAATCATGCGTGCAACCCAGAAAAAGATAATGTCAAATCCGGTAACCAAATTTGCAGTCGGGTACCAATGCTCGAGTTCTCTTTTTTGTTCTTCGTTGGGCTCTGGCCATCCTAAATTTGCCATTGGCCAAAGGTATGAAGAAGCCCAAGTATCAAGTACGTCTTCTTCTTGCTTCCAATTTTCTGGATCAGAAGGGCCGTCAACTGAAACATGCACATGATCTGGATTATCAAAATCTAGCTCACTAAAAATAATACTCTTTTTGTACCAAACAGGGATACGATGACCCCACCAAAGTTGGCGACTAATGCACCAGTCCTGAATTCCGTTCAGCCAGTGTAGGTAGGTCTTCTTCCACCGATCGGGATGAAAACTAACAATCCCTTTTTCCACTGCTCGTTTTGCTTCCGCTACTTTAGGATACTTAAGAAACCACTGCTCTGAAAGCCGTGGTTCAATTGGCACATCACCACGCTCAGAAAACCCCACTATATTTTCATATGGCTCGCGCTCAATTAGGAGCCCTAATTTTTCCAGCTTTCGCGCTGCAAGCTTGCGCGCTTCAAATCGATCCATGCCGTTAAACTCTTCTCCAGCAAGATGGTTAAGCTTCCCATCGCAATCAATTACTTCAATAATTTTTAGTCCATGCCGTAGCCCTATTTCGAAGTCGTTTTTGTCATGTGCTGGAGTAACTTTTAAACACCCAGTTCCAAATTCGCGATCTACATACTCATCTCCAATAATTGGAATTTCTTCCTTCGGGAAAGGACGCCAAATCGTCTGCCCTATCAAGTGCTTATAGCGCGCATCGTCTGGATGCACTGCTACCGCAGTATCTCCCATCAAGGTTTCTGGACGAGTTGTCGAAATCTCTAGGTGTGTGCGCTTTCCATCGGGATTAGCTAATTCATAGCGCATCTTATAAAAGAAGCTATTTTGTGGCTTCATATTCACCTCCTCGTCGGAGATTGCTGTTCGTGTAGCGGGACACCAATTCACCATGCGTTGCCCACGGTAAATAAAGCCAGATTCATATAACCTAACAAATGCTGTTCGCACTGCTTTAGAATAAGTTGCATCTAAAGTGAAACTTGTTCGATCCCAGTCGCAAGAAGCACCGAGCTTTTTAAGCTGGTTAAGAATTACGCCGCCGGATTGCTTCTGAAACTCCCATACTTTCTCCAGAAAAGAATCCCGGCCAAGATCCTCCTTTGATTGCCCAGTAGACTCGCGCAACTGTTTCTCTACTTTGGTCTGGGTGGCTATGCCCGCGTGATCAGTGCCCGGTTGCCACAAGACTGATTTACCTTCTAATCGCGCGCGCCGAATAAAAATATCCTGCAATGTATTATCTAACACATGTCCCATGTGTAACATTCCAGTTACGTTAGGAGGAGGTATCATGATTGCATATGGCTCAAGCGCCTCATCGGCAGTCGCTTTAAAGCAGCCAGCCTCGAGCCAATTATTGTACCAACGTGATTCAACTTGTTTAGGTTCGTAGGCTTTTGCAATTTCAGTCATGCTATAATTTTATAATTTACGCTGTTCCACATAGCGAGTGTTTCAAGTCAGAAAATAGGTACTCAAAATTACGAGTAGCTAAAATACCTACCTCTAAATTATTGTTACTCCCATAAAGTGAGGAAGTTACATTGGAAGGCGTAAATTCCTCAATTTACTTGTCATCACAATAAATTGTGCAAACTTCAAGTCATCTTGTTATGGCAATTAAAACCCAGAAAAGTAAACGTAAACCAAAAGCAACTCAATCGTTAGCCAAGGATTTTAAGGCGGCACCAGTTAATGCCAAGCTTAGTAGCGAAGAAAAAATTGAGCTCTACCGCACCATTCTAGGTATCCGACGCTTTGAAGAGCGTTCATTGCAGGCTTATAATCAAGGTAAAATTGGCGGATTCTTACACCTTTACATAGGCCAAGAGGCAGTAGCTGCAGGAGTAGTCTCACTAATGGGGCCTAATGATCATATAATTACTGCCTATCGTGACCATGGCCATGCGCTTGCAGTTGGCATGAGCATGAACGAATGTATGGCTGAAATGTACGGTAAACACACTGGTTGCTCCAAGGGTAAGGGCGGTTCCATGCACTTTTTTGCACCCGATAAAAACTTCTGGGGCGGACATGGTATTGTTGCCGGTCAAACACCGCTTGGTGCAGGCTTAGCCTTTGCACTTAAATACAAAGGTCTTAGAGGTTGCGCAGTTTGCTTCTTAGGCGATGGTGCAGTCAATCAAGGATCTTTCATGGAGACTCTAAATCTAGTATCGCTATGGGACATTCCAGTAGTCTTTGTAATTGAAAATAATGGTTACTCTATGGGCACTAGCTTAGCTAGGTCTTCAGCAAAAGAGAGCCTCGCTCAGAGGGCAGAAGGATTCAACATGGAGTGGGAAGTTTGCGACGGGCACGACGTGTTTGAGGTTCGTGAAGTTGCCAACCGTGCTATGATACAAGCACGTGAAAAACACAAACCCACTGTTCTTGAGATCTGCACCTACCGCTACCGCGGACACTCTGTAGCAGATGCGAATCACGAAAAATATCGTACTAAAGAGGAAATTGAAGAATACAAAAAAACCAAAGATCCGATCAATGTCCTAGAATCACAATTACTTGCAGATGGTACTCTAGACGAGGCAGCTGCAAAAAAAATTAATTTAGAGCTAAAACAACAAGCCGATCAAGCGGCACAATTTGCTGAAGACAGCCCAGTGGCACCGCGATCGGAAATTCAAACCGATGTCTACTGGGAAGTCGATAATGACAGCGAAGGAAAACTCAAAGGTACTTATTTCTTCAATGATTAATCTATTAAGGAAGCGAGAAGCTATCAAAACTACTGCTCGTCCATTTTTTATAAAATTAATTTTTTAACATCCACTTCAAATGCCACTGATCACCTACCGCGAAGCTATCAAACACGCCTTATCTGAGGAAATTGAGCGTGACGAAAACGTGTGTATCATGGGCGAAGAGGTCGCACAATACAACGGAGCTTATAAAGTAACCGAAGGGCTCTGGAATAAGTATGGTGACAAGCGCCTGATTGATACGCCGATATCAGAAGCCGCCTTTTCTGGTCTCGCCATAGGAGCTTCCGCGCTCGGCATTCGCCCAGTAATAGAAATGATGTTTATGTCATTTAGCTATGTAGCGATTGACCAGTTATTCAATAACGCCTCCTTTTGTAGATATATGTCGGGTGGATTAATGCACATACCTATCGTGGTGCGAGGACCCGCAAATGGCGGCACGAATGTTGGAGCAACTCACTCGCATACCCCAGAGAACATGGTGGCTAATCACCCAGGGCTAAAAGTTGTATGCCCCTCTAATGCCTATGATGCCAAAGGTCTGATGAAGGCAGCAATTCGAGACAATGACCCAGTTTTTGTTATGGAGAACACTCTTCTTTATGGTGAGAAGTGGGATGTGCCAGAAGAAGAATACGTAGTCGAGCTTGGGGTTGCGAACATTCTAAGAGAAGGTACGGACATGACACTTGTTTCTCACGGGCGCTGCGCGATGCTCTCACTAAATGCAGCTAAAGCCCTAGAGCAGGAGCACGATATAAGTGTAGAAGTAATCGACCTTCGCTCCATACGCCCACTTGATGAAACTGCGATTTTGAACTCCGTTAAAAAGACAGGGCGAGCACTACTTGTTGAAGAAAATAAACCTTACTGCGGCGTGGATGCTCAAATTTCTCATATTATACAACTTAAAGCCTTCGATTACTTAGACGCTCCAATACACCGCGTATCAGCAATTGATGCTCCTCAAGTCTATGCTAAGGAGCTAGAAGACTGGCAGATTCCAAATGAAGAGCGCATCATTCAGCGCGCCCTAGAGTTAATGGCGTAATTCAAGCTTTCCACAGACAACAAATGCAAACACAATTCTCTTATGGCTACACTTATTGATATGCCCAAACTAAGCGACACCATGACGGTGGGCACGCTAGTAAAATGGCTAAAAAACGAAGGCGATACTGTTACTAATGGAGACATGGTCGCAGAAGTAGAAACCGATAAAGCCACGATGGAAGTTGAATGCTTTGAAGAAGGAGTTTTAATAAAGCAATATGCTGAAGCTGGAGCAGAAGTGCCTGTCGGGGGTGCCATTGCTGCAATTGGTGAAGCAGGCGAATCCGCCCCCGAAGTTGCTACGCCTGCTACTACACCGAGCGCATCAGAAGAGCCAGAGTCTGAGTCAACTCTTGAGCCTGCAACCCCTGATCTAGATGCTGCGCCTGAGATATCTGTCCCAGAACCTACACCTGCGCCTGCGCCTACAGTTGGTGGCACACGCATTAAGGCTTCGCCGGTGGCACGTAAAATGGCGGCGGAAAAAGGTATCGATTTATCCGCACTTGAAGGCTCTGGCCCGGGTGGGCGCATTGTCAAAGAGGATGTCTTACAAGCAAATCCAGGCAGAGTTAATTCTGCGCCGGCAGCCTCTCTCGAAGCGCTGACTTTGCCTGTTTCTAATATGCGCAAGAGCATTGCTAAGGCTCTAGTTGCTTCAAAAACGCAAGCGCCTCATTTTTATCTTCAGATTGAGGTGGATGGGGCTCCACTCGCTAAATTTCGCGCGGCACTCAACAAAAAATATGCTGACCTACCCGAAGGACAAGGCGGCAACAAATTTACCGTAAATGACCTCATCCTTAAAGCTGCTGCGGAGGCAGTTCGCCAAGTTCCAGCAATAAACCGTTCGTGGGGCGACTCCATCATCCAACATGGTACGGTGCAACTTGCCTTTGGAGTTGCTATTGATGATGGCTTAGTCACTCCCGTGATTCCATCAGCTGAGACGAAAAGCTTACACCAAATCAGCACTGAAGCTAAAGCATTGATTAAAAAAGCGCGTAACAAAAAACTCGCACCAAACGAAATGAGTGGTTCGACCCTAACTGTAACCAACCTTGGGATGTTTGGAATCTCTGACTTCTACGGAATCATTAACCCAAGCAATGCTGCAATCTTAAGCATTGGCGCGACCATAAAACATCCCGTAGTTGACGAGCATAATCAAATCGTCATAGGATATACCATGAAAGTTGGTCTCTCAGGAGACCATAGGGTGATTGATGGCGCAATAGGCGCACAATATTTGCAAGCCCTTAAAAATATTTTAGAAAATCCAGCGCTGATGCTTGTTTGATACAAAACAGCAACACAAAATCTTTTTGTGTACTCTAATTGAAGAGTCCCTGACAGCACCTATCGTGAGCTTTATAAAGGCATACTTACTTGCCTGAGTATTGCACGTGTAAGCTAAAAACAACTCGCCCGATTTTGTTATATGGATTATTCAATCATTATCCCTGCCTATAATGAAACCGATCAGCTGGCACCTACTCTATCTTCGGTAAGAGCTTCGATGGCAGCTAGCATCTTGCAGGGAGAATGTATTGTGGTGGACAACAATTCTACCGACTCAACAGCAGAGACCGCACGATTAAATGGTGCAGATTTGGTTGTTTTCGAGCCTATCAACCAAATAGCGCGTGCACGAAATACAGGGGCACGCGCAAGCCAAGGACGCTATTTAATTTTTATCGATGCAGACACTCGCATTAACCCCACTCTATTACTGCAAGCGCTCTACCAATTAAGTAGTGGGCAATGCGTGGGAGGAGGAGCAGTCGTTAACTTTGAAGGCGAGGTCTCCATAATCGGCAAATGTGGGATTAAACTATGGGAGTGGCTTTCTAAAGCTACACACACTGCAGCAGGGAGTTTTCTGTTTTGCTTACAAGAGGCTTATCAAGAAGTTGGAGGATTTGATGAGCGCCTTTTTGCGAGCGAAGAGGTCCGCCTTTCAAAGCAGCTAAAGAGTTGGGGGCGTCGTAACCATAAGATGTACTTTAAGATCCTCACAGTTGCACCAGTACTGACTTCCCCTCGTAAATTACACTGGTATAGTGGCCCGCAAATGCTCGGCTGGGTAATTTTTATGCTACTAGTACCAATAGCGGTACGATCGCGCAAGCTGTGCGGGTTTTGGTATAATCGACCAAATGAAACAAGCCCTTCAAGCTAACGATCTAAAAGATATTCGATGAAACCGCAAACGCTACAGAGTCTTGAGCTTAAAAATTTGAAGTATTGGTTCTATCACCATTAGGAAGCTTCACCATTACATTCACTCATAGCATCTTTAGCAGATCCTTAGACTGGGTCATTACAACAACCGCCTTCTTCACCGCCACCGCCGCCGCAGCATCCGCCTCCACTGTTGTCACTATTTTGTGAAAGTTCTTCCTGCGTAGCAGCTCGCACCTCCGTAATCGTCACAGTAAAATTAAGATGCTTTCCAGCTAGTGGATGATTACCGTCAACAGTAACAGAATCCCCTTCAACCTTCGTCACGCGAACAGTAACTGGGCCTTGCTCTGTTCCTGCTTGAAACTGCATTCCAACTTCGAGTTGGTCGACCCCCTCAAACCGATCACGCGAAATAATTTGTTCCATTGCAGGATTGAATTCACCGTAGCCCTGCGAAGGCTCCACGCGCACCTCTAAGCTATCACCCGTTTGCCTGCCGGTGAGCGCCGACTCTAAGCCTGGAATAATATTACGTTGACCATGTAGATAAGCAAGTGGCTTACCTGGTTGCGATCGATCAATAAGATTTCCTTCGTCATCTTTAAGAGCGTAGTCCATAGCTACCAAAGTACCGTCTGCTATTTGCATAATGTTAAGTTTGTTAATTAGAATTAAATGTAAAACTATTCAATCTGAACCATCCGTCAAAAAAAGAAACGTCTTTTAATAAAATTGTTTATTATCCAATCAAGGAAAGAAAGTCGCTTGACGCACGCTAAGAAAAAAGAGGACTTTAACAAAGCCCAATAATTGCATGAATCCTGCACAGCAACTAAACGAGAACCCACTTTTTAGGAGACTGCATAAACATGCACAGAAACGCCTTGTTTTTGATCCTGGTGTAATGCGCAGTAAACAATTACCCGCATATAAGCGCTTCGTCGAATTAGAAAGCCAAATGCTCAAACGCCATCACCGGCAAGGCGATTCTGGATTTAAGGACTGTAAAGCACGAACAGCGATGGTAGATGTTGTCATAGAAAATCTCTTTATTGCCGCACTTGACATGTACTCCACACAGCATGGGCGCTTACCATCTAAAATGGCTTTACTTGCGACCGGTGGATATGGTCGTGGAGAACTAAACCCGCATAGCGATATCGATATTATGTTTCTCTATCCAGAGCATATCTCCAATCGCGAACGATTTGAAATTTTTCAGGAAGTTTTAACCGAGGAGATTCTATACCCTCTTTGGGATTTAGGGTGGAAAATCGGTCATGCAACACGCAACATCCGAGAAGTTTTAGGAGAAGCAAAGAAAGAAATTCAGTCAAAAAATGCTATACTTGAGGCCAGAATTATTTGTGGATCTGAGCAACTTTTTACTGAAATGCGCAAACGATTTGTAAGCTTCTGTCAGCGAGGAAATGCTAAATCCTACATTACGCAGCGCTTTATCGACGAAAAGGAGCGCCATAACAAGGCAGGCAACACTTTGTATTTACAAGAACCTGATATTAAAAATGGAATTGGCGGTCTGCGCGACTATCAAAATATTCTATGGATAGCTCATATAAAATATGGATATGATTCCCTGTTAGATTTAGAGAAGGCGAAGATATTAAGACGAGGTCAGCGAGTAGCGATGATGCGATCTTATGATTTTCTACTGCGTGCGCGCACCGAACTGCATTTGCAAAATCGTCGTCCTACCGATAAATTAAATTTAGAGCAGCAACCAGCTATCGCCGAAGGGCTTGGCTACTCTGACGTTGATGTTTTTGCCCGAGTAGAAGCTTTTATGAAAGACTACTATACAGCGGCGCGCACGATTTACCACAATTGCGAGCTACTAAAAGAGCGCTTATCTATTTATTCCGACAGTGGCGGTAGATTTGCTAAGTCAATTTCTTTTAAAGAAACACTTCGTGCCCACCAGCATCATAGAGCTAAAAAGATTGATGGGTTTATTTTAGCCGAAAAAACAATAATTGCAGAAGATAAGCACGTTTTTCAAAAAAAGCCAATTCGACTAATTCGTGTCTTTAAATACATGCAACAATATGGAGCAGCGCCTGATTCAAGCCTAAAACTTCTCATCGCAGATTCTATATCCCTAATTGACCATACCACTATAAATAGTCCTTTTGCGGCGAAAAGTTTCTGTTCGATATTACGCAGCCCAGGCGAAGTATATGCCATTCTCCTGCAGATGCATGAACTAGGCGTACTTGGTCGATACTTACCAGAATTTGGGCAGCTAACATGTAAGGTACAACATGAGTATTACCACCGATATACTGCTGATATGCATGTACTTAGGACAATAAAGCAATTGGATAGTGTATTTTTAAAAGAAAGTTCAATAGCTTCTAATTATGAGCGTGAAATACGTAAGAACGATGATCCGCTATTGCTCTACTTAATACTCTTACTGCATGACATTGGTAAGGCGGAAGGAGTAACTGGGCATGATATAGCAGGAGCACGTATTGCTAGACCAATTCTCGAGCGATTCGGCATTGATACCAAACAAAAGGAACAAATTTTATTTATTATACGAAACCATTTGGAAATGGCACGAATCTGGCAACGTTATGATCTGGAAGATCCAAAGACTGGAGCCTCATTCGCCAACCATGTTGAAGACCCTGAAAAATTACGCTTTTTATATGTTCATACCTACTGTGATGCCCGAGGTACTGCACCATCTCTATGGAATAGCTACAAAGAAAGTATGCACCGTATTTTGTACACCACTACTTTGGAATCCTTCGAAGGAGAGGATGCTCTACAGCGCAAAAGAGAGGAACATAAAGCCATGCTAAACCGAGAATTATTAGCTCGTACACTTGAGGGAGGTGGATCTTCTGAAGAAGTCAATGCGCACTTTAGCTTACTTCCTGAGCGATACTTTATAAATACGAAAGTTGAAGAAATCGCCTTACATCTAAGACTCATCAACCAACTGCTTGGTCAGATTAATGCTGCTGAATCTGTCGGTTCTCTAACCCCTATTATTGACTGGCGCAACGATGAAGACCTAAACATGACTGTGATTAATGTAGTTACATGGGATCGCGCTGGCCTTTTTTATAAACTAGCTGGGGCACTAACTCTGGCAGGCGTCAATATTGTTAGCACTAAAGCGATCTCCAGAAGTGATCATATTTCAATTGATACTTTCTACGTTATAGCTACTGGCGGAGGAGTTGTTATAGATAAAGAAGCAGAGAATGTTTTTAAAGTTTGTCTTGAGGACGTGCTTGTACGTGGGAAAAAACTACAAAAAGCGATTGATGAGCTTGAGAAAAAAGACCTTCAAGCGCGCGCCAAAAGTCGCCAACTTTTACCTGCTCCCTTTCCTCCGAGTGTTGATGTGTATCACGAACTCTCTCTTAAGCGTACAATAATAGAGGCACAAACAAATGACCGAATAGGTTTACTCTATAGACTGGCTCGCTTAATATATGAGAAGGGTTTTGATATAACTTTTGCTAGAGTTTCGACTGAGCGCGGGGTAGCAATGGATACATTTTATATTGAGAATGCGAATTTACAAAAACCGACAAGTACCTCCAATCTTTTAGACCTACGCATGGATTTAGACAAACTTGTGAGAGAAGAAATCTGAGATTGTTTTGTTTGTCGTTGGTGAAAAAAGTCTTTTCTGAGGAATGCTCTAAACGCTTGCCCACGACAAAACTTCATTAACACTAGTAGGTATGCACGCTAGTGATACAACTGGACACAACGCAATTGATTCTTTGTACAAGATCAGTAGTCTTGTATCTAATACTGAAGACCCAAAAGAAGCACTTGATCTAATTTTGGAAGAAATTGTACGCGTGCTAAAACCAAGTAGTGCGTCTATTTCTTTAATCAATCCTGACAGCAAAAAGCTAGAGCTTGAAGTGTCCCGAGGGCTGACAGAAGAATGGAAAAAAATTGATCTTGCCCTAGGTCAGGGCATTACGGGATGGACCGCCCTTCATGGCACCCCACTAATTGTACCAGACGTTAGAGCAGAGCCGCGCTACATTTCGGCTCGACCAAGTGTAAAAGCTGAAATGGCAGTTCCGATGGAAGATGAAGGTAGCGTAATAGGCGTGGTAAACGTGGATAGCGAAACAGTAAATGCCTATGATGAATCTGCACTCAAAATACTAACCCTATTAACAAATGAAGCAAGTCGAGTAGTCTCGAGATTGTGGCTGATCCGTAAATTACGAACTAAAGCCAACCAGCTAGAATCTTTAGTCAACATTGGAAGAGGTCTTAGTGGCGAACTCGATGTAGACACGATATTAAGCAATTTGACACAAGAAGGATTAAAGTTACTAGACTGTAAAAGCTGCGCACTTTTTCTGCTAAATTCCTGTGGTGAAGAATTACAATTACATACGATGCTCTCGGCAGATGGGCCTGTTGAAGCAAATGAGAAAATCACTCTGAAAGACAGTGCACTCGGCGCAGCAGTTCATCGTCAAAAGCAAATTGAAATCGCAAACTTACTTTTTACAGAGGAAAATGACTTTATAAAAGTTATTCATCGAGAAGGTCTGATCTCGATGCTCTCAACGCCAATGTTGTTTAACGACCAAGTCATCGGCGTCCTAAATGCTTACACAGATAAGCCGCACCGCTTCAACAATGATGAAAAAAAAGTATTCGCCACACTGGGGGGTCTAGGCGCAATCGCTGTTCAAAATGCTCGGCTCTACTCACGTGTTTTTAGTAGTGAAGAGTCCCTCAGACGCAACGAAAAGCTAACTACCCTTGGAATGTTGGCCGCTGAAATTGCACATGAAATTCGCAATCCATTAACTGTAATTAAATTATTATTTGATTCACTTGATCTGGAATTCTCACCGAATGATGCACGCACTACTGATGTCGCGGTGATTGGAGAGAAGCTTAATCATTTGGAAGCTATTGTTGAGAGAGTCCTTAATTTCGGGCGAAATCGAGAAGGAATGAATGCACGATGCGACCTAAACCAACTAACTGAAGAAACCCTCCATTTAGTTCGCTTAAAGCTAAGTCAGCAGAAAATTAGTATCGAATATACTCCGCACTCAGACGCTATTAATATTGAAGTAAACAAAGGGCAAATTCAGCAAGTTATTCTGAATCTGATCTTAAATGCTACGCAGGTAATGCCTGATGGTGGACATATTAAAATCATAACCATGCACGCAGAAACTGGCGCTGTATTTACTATCTGTGACGATGGACCAGGAATGAAAGAGTCCATTCAAGCTGAAATTTTTGATTCTTTTTTAACACATAAACCTGAAGGTTATGGCCTGGGATTATCTATTAGTAAAAGAATAATGCGTGCACACCGTGGCGATATTGAACTAGTTAAGTCCTCGCCTGCAGGGTCTACTTTTAGTTTCTGGATTCCTCATGCACCCGTTATCGCTTAGTTTTTTACCAACTTCAATTAACTATAAATGCTATGCCTGAAAAGCGTCCATTTTTTTGGCCTTTTACACTCATGGCATGTATTTTTTATGCCTCAGGACAGTCTTCACTAGCGACTCCTGATTTAAACTTCATTCTACCGACAGATAAACTGGGGCATTTTCTTGTCTTTGGTCTACTAGCGACTTTTGTAATGCGCATTCCTAAAATGTATTTATTGGGTTGGAAAGGTGCTCTAGCAAGCGCACTAATTGTGATAGCCTATGGCGCATTAGACGAGTGGCGGCAGTCCTTTACTATAGGGCGCGTAGTTGAACTTAACGACTTAATAGCAGATGCACTGGGTGCATGTATTGCCGTACTTGCATACAAGACGTGGTCTACTTATCGAAACTGGCTAGAATGGACACCTTTCAAGCGATTCTGCAAAGATACTACCCTTAGTACTTAATCCCACAACCGTATGGCTTGGTAGTCGATGGATCAATTACTTCACCAGAAAGAGCCGCTATTATAGCCTTGTTTAAATAATTTTCTGCGTGATCAATATCGGATGTTTTACCACCACGAATACTATCTATTGCTCCTTGGTAAACAAGTGTGCCCTGTGGATCAATCAAGTAAGTGTGGGGGGTAGTTTTAGCGCCGTATGAGCGCCCCACAGCCCCATTTGTATCAAGCAACATGGCGCTGGAGGCCATATTTTGTCTCTTACGCAAGCTTTCTCCCTCTGCAGGGCTAATGTAGCCGCCCTTTCCAGGAGCAGACGAAACTACTTGCAACCATACGATACCTTTTGCTGTCATTTCTTTTTGCCAACCTTGCATATGGCCTTTTCGATAGAATTTTTTAACAATTGGACAGGTGTGATTGGTCCATTCTAAAACAACGTAGCGACCTTTATATTCTGCTAAAGAGTGGGTTTTTCCGGAAGTATCTTTAAGTGAAAATTCAGGTGCTTTAGATCCTGTCGACAATTCTGCGCAAAGCATCAGAGTAGAAGACAAAAGTAGTAAGCCTAATAAAAGTATTTTTTGCATATGATTTATAGTTATGAGTAAGTTTTTTGTTACCTGTTAGTCCATTAAAAGTGCTCCATAATGGTATCACGTAGTAATGTATATGTAATGGTCTGAGGCAACTCAATAACCTGTCCATCCGGAAAGTAAATTAAGTATAAAGGAACCCCTGCACGTCCGTATTTCTGTAAGACCTTAGCAATAACAGGATCTCGCTTCGTCCAATCCGCTTCTAATGTTATGAACCCGTAAGTATCAAACAGTGCATCAGCAGTTTTACTACGCAATGTTAACTTATTAGCTTGGCATATCAAGCACCAAGTAGCAGTGAAATCTACAAGGACTGGGTTGCCTAAGGAAAGCTCAGAATCGACACGATCCGGCGACCATGTCGCCCAAGATCCTTCTGATCGAATTACTACACTCGTGCGCGCGTAGGCGCGACGTGAGGCAAGCGCGCCATAAGCCAATGCTATAACAAGAACTATTAGCGAAACTGCAGTTGCGATTCTACGCGTTCTAAGCGTCCTAACTGGGGCGCCCCAGCGACCAAAAATCCAAGCTGCAGCCCCGGCTAATAATAGCGAAAAACTTAAAGCAATTACGGCACTTATACCACCGGATTGTCGCATTACCCACGCGATAAAAAGTACGGCTAGCATCAATAGAGCGCCCATAACCCGCTTTAAGCTAACCATCCAAGGGCCTGGCTTTGGCAAGAAACTTTGTAAGCTTGGAAAGGCTACCAGCAAAAAGAAAGGAGAAGCAAGACCTAGACCCATGGTCGTAAAAATGAGTACGCCCTGAGGCACTGGCACCTGTATTGCTATTCCACTAACAGAAGCAACCAAAGGGCCCATGCATGGAGCGCCAACAACAGCCGCTAATATGCCCATCACAAATGACCCTTGTATATCACGGCGCTTCGCCCACTTGGAATCTGCTCCCACCAATCCCCCGCCGATTTCAAAGACTCCCATAAGGTTCAGACCGAAAACAAAAAACAATACTCCTAGCGAAAGAGTAAATCCTGGGCTTTGTAATTGATATCCCCAACCAACCGATTCACCAGCACTGCGCAGTGAAAAGAGAACCCCAGCTAAAACTACAAAGCTTAGGACCACGCCTAAAGTGTAGGAAAGTCCATGAGCGATTGCGTATGCACGAGATTGGCCAGAATGCTTTAATAAGGAGAACACCTTTAGCGACAAAACTGGCAATACACAGGGCATCAAATTCAATATCATTCCTCCTAGAAAAGCTAAGAGCAACCAACCGAATAAACCATATTGCAAGAGACGCTGCTCGAAGCCAATCTCTTGACTGACTGTCTTTGTACTAAAAACAGGCACGGTGGCGATAACATCATAAGCATTTGACCCCACCTCTAATACCCCGGAAAAATTAGCGAGCTCATCAATTATATTATCTAAATAAGTCTGCGCAAATGATAGTTCTAGGCGCGGTAATCCAATCCCCCCAGCAGCCTTCTTTACAAGCATTTGAGGTGCATTAGGGTTAATAATGCCCTCCATCCGAGGATAGAAGTATACCTCTGTAGTAGATTCTAAAGTCAGCCCTTCCAAATCTAACTCTAAATCCAGCTGTTCTTCGCGAACGGTCATTGTTAAAGCTACTTCTTTGGAGGTCTCTGGTTGCTCAGCCAGCGCTTTGGCAAACCATCCTGTATTAACCGGAACTTCTGACTCTCCGACCGGTATTTCCAAACTGAAAGTTGTGGAATCTGCGATACACTCATCCTTGCATAATAACCACTGCGCACTTGCTTGTATAATTACAGGAGTATCTACAGGTGTATTATTTGGTACAGTCACCCGAACAATAAACATTGGCGCTTCCTCGTGCACATAAGTCACAAATCCACTTAGCTCATACCGCTGCGGGGAAGGGAATTGTAGGGGCCCTACTTCAAAGCCCGTAGGCAAATTCCACTCAACAGACAATGGGAACCCGCTAGACCCAGGATTTTCCCAGTACAAGTGCCAGTTTTTTTCGAGTTCAAAACGAATACCAAGCAAAAAAGATTCGCCGGGTACAACAATGGACGTATCGGCGATTAATTGTACACGAGCAAACTCACACTCTTGAGGTGGTATTTGGGTCGCTTCGTAATAGGGCAGCGGCAAAGGGCGTGGCGAAGTCGCTATTAGGTATTCATTCAAGAAGATGATACCAAATAATAAGAGATTTACCCATAGCACTAAACTTCTCACTAATCTCTTTAGAAAAAGCACAGAGAAAATCGATTCGTCACTAAACATATATAATAAAACGTTTAGCGAGCTCGACTATTCTGGGCAACATCATTTGTAAGGGCAGTCGAAAATGTCAGATTACTATGCATGCTTAAATTTCTTATTACGCTATCTGTTACTTTTAATATGACTTACGCCTACGATCAGGCCTTTCCAAAAACACCCGCTGGAGAAATTGAAATAAAGACATTGCCGGCTTCCACACTGATTGCGTGCCATGGTCAAGGACAAGGAGACTACTTCGACCGCAGTGATTCTTTATTTCGCCCACTATTTCGCTACATTCAAGAGAATGATATCGCTATGACGACTCCTGTAGAGGCAGAGATAAAACCAGGCGTGATGTATTTTTATATCGGCGCGGTTGCGGCGAAACGCCAACTAGCTAAGACGGATGCAGTTGATGTGGTGGAACTGCCAGAGCGAACAGTGCTAAGTGTCGGTCTACGTGGCACTTACTCAGGTGAAAATTTTGCTAAGGGAGAAGCTCTGCTTCGGGCATGGCTTGCCAAGCAAGCAGGCTACCGAGCGACAGGTCCTGCTCGTGCCATCTATTGGAATGGTCCATTTACCCCTGGGCTTTTAAAGCGTTCGGAAGTCCACTTACCCGTAGAACGCAGCTACCAAGCTTCGCCCTAAAGCTTTACAGCCCAAAATTGCTGTGGCAACTTGAACTCATGCGCTTAAGAGTGACGAAATTTGGGGAACCTATCCTCCGTGAGGCTGGGCACTCAGTGGCTGAGTTCAACCCCGCACTTAAGTCATTAGCTGCTGACATGATCGAGACCATGCATGCTGAAGAAGGCATTGGTTTAGCTGCCCAGCAAATAGGCAAAGCTTTACAACTTTTTGTTGTAGATATACGCCTCCCCGAAGGTCGCAAAATTCCTTTTAATTATTTGCTTGATGGCAAACACCCACCGCTAGAATTAATCATGCCCTTAGTTATTGCCAATCCAGAGATTAGCATCACCGACTCCACTGAATCAGTTTATGAAGAAGGCTGCCTGTCTTTCCCAAATGTACTCGGCAATGTCACCCGCGCCACAGCTGTATGCTGCGCCTACCAAGACGTAGACGGAAATCCGCACACTCTCGAATGCGATGGTCTTCTAGCTCGCTGCATATTGCACGAAGTCGATCATCTTCAAGGACGTTTGTTCATAGATATTATGGATAAGCGCGCGCTAAAAAGAAATGAGGCACGTATCAAAAAACTAAAACGTATGAGTCGTGACTTCTTAAAGGCGCAAGCTTAACTAGTGCCTGATGCAGACGCAAACTAGTCATGGGGCGATAAAACATGATCCACTCCGTTTGGTTGCTGCGAGCTTAGTTGCCCCAAACAAAGCGCTAATACAATTAATATCGCAATGGGCTTTAAGGCAAATCGTCGCAACATGCTAAGTCGTGCCTCTAAGCCACGTACACAAATAATAAAAAATGTCATCGATAGCACCGCTTCAATCACAGCAATGCATGTATTCGCTAGCAGCATAGCAAGAAGGCTAGCAGAACTGATTAAGCACAAACTTATAGTAGCAAATACGATAGCAAAAAAGTTAGCTATCCCCACCGCAATTATCTGCCCTAGGTCCACTTGTGGAGAACGTCTACCTTGTAATAACTTAAATGACCAATGAGCCGCCCATGGAGCCACGATACCAATATTAATAAAATTTGCGCCTAAAGTAGCCCAGCAACCGTCGCCAAATAAGCTAGATTGGGTACCAAGCACTGCAGCCATTGATAGCATTGCTGCAATTGGACCAAAAAAGATGGAGAGAAGACCGGCGCCTACCCAGTGACCGGAATATCCAAAGCCAGTAGCATAATTGACGGTCTGCGCGAGACACACAAAAATCGTCATCGCTAACAAGGAAGGAAGCTGCTTCGGGCATAACTTACGACGAGCAAAACAACAAGCGATACCAAAAGCTAGAATTCCTACTGCGGTTGTGATTAGCACTGCGGAGGAATTAAGGGAGCCTTCAGGAAGATGCATTGCTAGGGATTTAAATAATTAATTAAAAAATGTTTGAGAGCGCCGTAATGCTTGTGGAACTGGTATATTAGAATGTATGATCAGCAAATTTCGAACCAAAGCTACTGTTTTGCGTAATTCTATGCCATCTGCTGCTATTATTTTTATTCCAATGCCACCAACGCGCAGAGGGCTTGCACCAAGAATTGCTCCAGTGAGCTCTAATTGATGCAATTGCTGTACAATTTCATTTAACGGAAGAGCACTAAGATAGTAAAAACAAGCGTAATTGCCGTTTGGATACAAAGTTCTCCAATCTTCGAGATCACCACTGCTTGGGTCACAAAAAAAATTCTCCAAAGCTAGTAACTCGCCGTCGCGCTCGACTCTAGTATGTGAACGCCACTCTCGAAAACAGAAGCGCTCGCCAAAAGCTGCTCGACCAGGACTAACAAGTTCACAAAAAAAGACTGTTGCGTCTGGCGCAGCTTCTATAAAGGTCGATTGCCGTAAGGCTGCATCTTTTTGTAATACTAGGGGCGCTGGCCAAATATCTAAGACCGCACCGGCTTCTACCTTGTAATGCTGCTTAATCTCCGCATGTCCTTGTGCCATCGTATGCACTCGGCAAGCAGCTGGACTGATAATTGCAGCCTTAGCATTAGGCATAATTGTGGCGCTTATTTCTAATCGGTCATCCGCTAAAAGACCAGCAGTTGGACTAGTTAAGATACTAATAGCCCAATTCTTTTCATGGTATGCCTTAGCGAGGTGTAGAGGCGGGCGCACCCATTGGTTGTTTAGACGAGTACCAAACCCAGCTGTAGGGGAATAGCTTAGCTTAGCGCCACCGAGCACAGCTGAACGGTGACGATCCACTCTTTGCATATAGGTTTCTTCTATCATATCTGATCAATAGAAAAGAAGCAGTCCTGCTCTAGCCATGCAACGACTTCTTCCAAGCCTTTATAGCTTTTTAGGTCACAAAAGACATACGGCCGCGATTCGCGCATGTTTTTTGAATCACGATCCATGACCCCCAAGTCTGCTCCTACATAAGGCGCTAATTCTATCTTATTAATAATCATAAGATCGGAAAACCGAATGGCCGGCCCGCCCTTACGTGGAATTTTATCTCCCTCTGCCACGTCGATAACATACATAAACGCATCCACTAGCTCCGGAGAAAATGTAGCCGACAAATTGTCCCCTCCGCTTTCCATCAGGACTACTTGGGTATCTGGATGGCGCGTAACTAAGTCCTCAATTGCAACTTCATTCATGCTCGTGTCATCGCGTATTGCAGTATGCGGGCACCCGCCGGTTTCGACGCCCATGATACGGCTCGCGTCTAGGGGACTGTTTGCAACCAAGAACTGTTCATCCTCCTTGGTGTAAATATCATTTGTGATTGCAACTAATGAATAGCGCTCATGCAGGGCTTCGATTAAGCGAAGTAGCAACATAGTCTTACCGGAACCAACTGGTCCACCAATGCCGATTCGCACAGGACGATTTTTTTGTATTTCTGTCATAGTGGGTTAGGAGATAAAAAGTCGTGAAAATGCGGTAGCATGGCGCGCGCAATCAATATCAAAAGCAGGTGAGAACCAGCCGATCGAATCCCCATCTATCTCGCCAGATTGCTCCACCCATTGAGGTAATTCTTTTAGTCCAGCATGCAATGCACGCTGAGCGGACTCCGGACTAATACGTAAAAGTTTTATGGAGGCAGAAACAAAGTTTGCTAAACTTTGATAGCCATAAGTCATAAGTGCTGCGTCCGGAGGAACCTGAAGGTGCTCAAACTGCAGGGCACTAATGATTAAATGGTGCCCATACGCCTTACGCTCGCGCACAGCACATGCATACTCTTGAATCTGTTCACAATCTGCCCATAGCTTGTTTAATAAACGTAGTCGCCCTCGTCCTTGCGCAATGCTTGCTTCTCGAATCTCACTTGCCCACTTAATGGCATCGAGTTCATTATCAAGGATCCGTAAAGACTGAATGTCGTCTAACTTGACTGTCTCAAGAGCTTTGCGCAAATAAGGAAGCTCTAATCTAGCAAGCGATGGACCTGCATGATTTCTAAAAAACCGTATTAAATCTTCTGCGCCCTTATAGTCACATCGAGCAGCCCATTGCTCTAGTCCCATCGAATGCGCATATGCGCCAGTAGGGAACAAAGGGTCTGAGGCCTGCAACAAGGCAGGCACCCATTGCGCGGAGCAAGCTGAAGAAACTAGGGTCATTCGTGTGAATGGCTAGGGTTATGAGAATGCCCTCCCTGCTTTGCCGGTTGAAAAATGCGTTGCACTTGCTGATATTCAATCTGCTCACGTTCGAGCATTTGTCGGATGGCTAAATCGTCCTGAACTAAGATTCCAGAATCGGTAAAGGCTGCCTTAAAATGTAGATTACCTATCATCCAGCCAATCCAAGCAGATGCTTCCGATGTGGTGAATTCCACAAGTAGGCAAGCTTCTGGTTCCTGCTCAATATAATATGCCTTTGTCTCCCCTTTAAAGATACAATCGCCGTGCTGCAAAGCCTCTGGTACATCAAAGCCGAAGTCGACTCCATCTGCCGCGCTAGCGCGCCAGCGACGGCGCGCTAGTTTGTGCCGATCGACTCGCAAAACAATAGCCTCAAGAGGTTTTTTTGGGGTGCCAAGTGCTGCTGTAATAAGTTGCATCATTAAAGTTTTAACGGACGCTTCATAAAGAAATAAGCGGCTTGTTGTTGTTAGGGTATTTTAAAATAAAAAATAACGCTGTGCTAATGGCAAGGTAGTAGCAGGCTCGCAGGTAAGAACTTCGCCATCAGCTGTCACAGTATATGTTTCTGGATCTATTTGAATGTCTGGTAATGCATCATTTAAGAACATGTCATGCTTGGAAATCGAGCGTGTGTTGCCTACTGGGCGCACTATTTTTTCTAAGCCTAACTGACCAGCAATATCCTTATTCATTGCCGCTTGACTGACAAAAGTTATCGAGGTCTTCGACAGTGCACTACCAAAACTCGCAAACTGTGGCCGGTAGTACATTGGTTGCGGCGTTGGAATGGAGGCATTAGGGTCGCCCATATTTGCCATAGCGATCATTCCTCCCTTCAGGACTAACTCAGGTTTTACTCCAAATAAAGCCGGCTTAAACAGGACAATGTCCGCAAGCTTGCCGACCTCTAAACTACCTACATCGGTCGCACATCCGCAAGCAATCGCAGGATTTATTGTGTACTTTGCGATGTAACGTAGCACCCTAAAGTTATCTGCGGCTGGATGCTTCTTCGACTCTAATTTTCCAAATTGCTGCTTCATCTTATCTGCAGTCTGCCAAGTTCGAATAATTACCTCGCCCACACGTCCCATCGCCTGACTATCGCTGGACATGATAGATATTGCTCCGCGATCATGAAGAATATCTTCTGCGGCTATTGTCTGAGGCCGAATTCGAGACTCCGCAAAAGCTACATCCTCGGGTATTTTAGAGTCGAGATGATGACAGACCATTAACATGTCTAGGTGCTCATCAATCGTATTAACCGTGAACGGGCGCGTTGGATTTGTCGAAGAGGGCAGTACATTAGGCAAGCCGCAGACCTTCATAATATCAGGAGCATGCCCTCCACCGGCACCCTCTGAGTGGAAGGTATGAATGACACGATCCTTAAAAGCATCTATTGTAGTCTCCACAAATCCAGACTCATTTAACGTATCGGTGTGGATGGCTACCTGCACATCTAACTCGTCTGCTACAGTTAAACAATGATCAATCGCGCTAGGTGTAGTGCCCCAGTCCTCGTGTAACTTAAGCCCCATTGCGCCAGCTATCACTTGCTCGCGAAGTGCATCAAGATTAGAAGCATTGCCCTTGCCCATAAATCCTAGATTCATCGGAAAAGCTTCTGCTGACTCGAGCATCTTATGAATATTCCACTCACCAGGCGTACAAGTAGTCGCATTTGTTCCAGTTGCAGGGCCTGTCCCACCACCAGTCATAGTGGTTACCCCGCTCGTTAAGGCTTCATTAATTTGCTGCGGACAAATAAAATGAATGTGTGAGTCAAATCCGCCAGCAGTCACAATATGACCTTCGGCAGCAATTACCTCCGTGCCCGCACCAATCACCATAAAATCGCTTACGCCGGATTGAATCAGTGGATTACCTGCATGGCCAATACCTGCAATTCGTCCATTTTTGACGCCTAGGTCAGCTTTGATGACTCCCAATACCGGATCTATAATAGTTGCATTCGTGAGAACTAAATCCAAGCAATCTTTTCCGGCAGCTAGTGGCGACTGGCCCATTCCATCACGAATTACTTTACCGCCACCAAACTTTACTTCATTACCGTAGCCTCCAGCCTCAGCTATCAGATCTCGCTCCACCTCAATAAAGAGTTCAGTGTCTGCAAGACGTACTTGATCCCCAGTCGTAGGGCCAAACATTTCAGCATATTGGCGGCGGGTTAATTTAAGGCTCATATTATACAGTTAGGTAGATTTAAAAATGCTCAATCAAGCGCTGCATCGACTTTATTATTTAAACCATGCACGCGGCGCTCACCAGCTAGGGCAACAAGGCATACTTCACGCACGTCGCCTGGCTCAAAGCGAACCGCAGTACCTGCGGCAATATTGAGGCGATAGCCACGGCTATCTTCGCGCTCAAATTCGAGAGCTGTATTGACTTCATAAAAGTGGAAGTGACTACCCACTTGTACTGGGCGATCTCCCGAGTTGGTAACTTTTACTAATACTGTATCAAGGCCACAATTTGCAGCTATCGGTGCGTCCGGATCGGAGTATTTATATTCGCCTGGAATCATCGTATCGGATTGTGAACGGTCACTAATTTTGTACCATCAGGGAAAGTGCCCTCAACTTGTACCTCATGTATCATTTCTGGTACGCCTTCCATAACCGCATCTCGCCCAAGTATCGTGGTTCCAAAGCTCATCAGGTCAGCGACGCTTTTACCGTCGCGTATACCTTCAAGGATTTCATAAGTAATTACTGCGATCGACTCTGGGTAATTTAGCTTTACTCCGCGCGCTTGTCGCCTGCGCGCGAGGTCAGCTGCGACTACAATCATTAGCTTTTCTTGTTCTCGTGGAGTTAGGTGCATACTAGTTATACAGTAAGATGTTTTTCAATTACGTCGGTAGTTAGTTCCTCTGATTTTCCAGAGCGAACTACGCTACCACGATCCATAATATAAAAGGTATCGCTCGCTGCTTTAGCAAAATCAAGATATTGCTCGACTAAAATTATACTTAAATTCCCTTCTTGTTTAAGTGCGTGAATGGCATCTTCTATTTGATCGATAATGGAAGGTTGAATTCCTTCGGTAGGTTCATCTAAAATAAGTAACTTTGGATTTGTCAATAATGCCCGCCCAATCGCTAGCTGTTGCTGCTGCCCGCCGGACAACACTCCACCCTTACGTCCAAGCATTTCTTTAATTACTGGAAATAAGGCATACACTTGCTCCAGTCGCGCCCGACCTGCTTTGCCAGCGATGCTTAAGCTAACCTCTAAATTTTCTTGAACTGTAAGATTTGGAAAAATATCACGCCCTTGCGGCACATACCCGAGCCCCAAACGAGCTCGCTGATCGCTACGTAATTCACTAATTTTTTTCTCCTCAAAATCAATTGTTCCTTCCGTGCGAGGCATTAAGCCCATAATACTACGTAGCAAAGAGGTCTTTCCCACTCCGTTACGACCCAAAAGAGCCACAACTGAATTCGGCGGCACCACTAAGTCGATACCGCGCAATATAATCGATTCATCATAGCTCGCCTTCAATCCTTTTACAGATAACAACGGCTTCATCGCAGGATTTTCTAGTGGTGCACTCATATTTTCTAGTTGTTTTCGCCCCGCTTTCCCTGCCGTCCTAGATATACCTCGATCACATTGGGGTCGGTTTGTACGCTAGCAAAAGAACCCTCCTTCAGTACATGTCCTTGGTGTAAGACTGTCACCTTACGCGCAATTTGACGTATAAACTCCATGTCGTGCTCGATAACGATAAGACTGTGCTTATTTTCCAAGCTAAGCAGTAACTCTCCTGTGCGCTCGGTTTCTTCATCACTCATGCCGGCAGCTGGTTCATCAATAAGTAAGAGGCGTGGATCTTGCGCGAGTAACATACCAATTTCTAGCCACTGCTTTTGCCCGTGTGATAACATGCCCGCTAAGTCATCTGCGCGCTCGTCTAAGCGCACGGTTTTTAAGACTTCCATGATGCGCTCTTTATCCTGCTTCGACTCGCGATAGAAAAGTGTCGCAAACACACCGCGCTTTTTATTAAGAGACAAAATTAAATTATCATAAACAGTGTGTGACTTATAAATAGACGGGGTCTGAAACTTGCGCCCTATGCCGAGTCGATTAATTTCAAATTCGCGCAGCTTTGCTAAATTTAAATCATGACCGTCTTTTTCATGCATAATAACGGAACCGACATCGGGTCGTGTACGTCCAGTAATAATGTCTATGAATGTACTTTTTCCGGCGCCATTTGGTCCAATAATCGTGCGCAGTTCCCCCTCCTCTAAATAAAAGTTCAGGTCATCAATCGCTTTAAAGCCATCAAAAGACTTAGTGACGCCAGAGACAGAGAGTATTAGTGGCGTGTCACGGTATAGTAGTGTGCGGCTAGTCGACATTTTTACACAGCGCTTGTTTGTAGAGAACGTTGACGAGCAAAGTAGGACTTTACCTGCTTGTAAACTCCGACGATTCCATCGGGCATAAAAAGGACCACACAAACAAACATGCCTCCCATAATGATGAGCCAATAATCAGGGAATGCATGGGTGGTGTAGCTCTTGATAAAATTCACTAGTACTGCGCCAATTACAGGGCCCCACTTAGTGCCACGCCCACCAACTGCCACCCAAACAACGACCTCTAAAGACTTTGCTGCTTCCATGGCACTAGGGTTAATTCCTCCAACTTGTGGCACATAGAGTGCTCCAGCGGCTCCGGCGATCATTGCCGATAAAACAAATATCATCAGCTTAAAACTTGTCGTTGAATAGCCAGAAAAAAGTACGCGATTTTCAGAGTCTCGGATTGCCTGCTGAATCTTTCCTAGTTTTGAAGCGAGCAGGCCTGAAGTAATTAAATAAGTGACGACCAGAAGCAAGGCGCTCGCAACATAGAGGCCACGTATCGTTGCATCTGAATTAATGTTACAACCCACGATGTCTTTAAAGTCGGTGAAGCCATTATTACCACCAAAAGTGAAGTCGTTGCGGAAAAACATTAGGCAGGCTGCGTAAGTTAGCGCCTGCGTAAGAATCGAAAAATAAACTCCCTTAATGCGCGAGCGAAAGGCAAGAAATCCAAAAGCAAAGGCAACAAGTCCTGGCACCCATAGCACTGCACCCATAGCGAACCAGAAATTATAAAATGGCTCCCAATGAATCGGTAATTTTTGGTAGCCTAAAAAAACCATAAAGTCAGGAAGCACACTTTTATAGGCGCCGCGCTCGCCAATCATGAGCATTAAGTACATGCCCATAGCATAGCCTCCAAGCGCAAAGAATAAACTTTGGCATAAGCATAGTAAGCCGGTGTATCCCCACAATAAATTTAGGCTCATCGCCAAAATTGCATAAGTTAGATACTTCCCCCATAAAGAAACCTGAAACGAACTGACAGAGAAAGCGCCTGCATCTGGACCCACGGCATTGAATAGGGGAATCAGCATTAATAACCCAGTGACGAGGCACAAGATGCCTATCTCTTTTTTCATCTGCGTAGAAAAAATCATATAAAAAGTATTNCGTTTTTAATCATCAAGACTACGAGAACGCGTTGGAAACAGTCCACCAGGTCGCCATTGTAAGAACAAAATGATCACCATAAACACAGTAATCTTACCCATCACTGGACCTAAAGAAGGCTGTAGCAACTGATCGACCAGTCCTATTCCCATCGCAGAAAGTCCTGCTCCAAGCAAATTGCCAACGCTACCAGTGACCACTACCATGAAACTATCTACGATATAAGCCTGCCCCATAGAAGGACCGACATTGCCAATTTGGGAGAGTACGGCACCTCCAATGGCGGCTAAGCCGCAGCCAAGTGCAAAGGTCATCGTGTTTACTCGCGCAACTGGAATGCCTAGTCCACTAGCCATGTGGCGATTTTGCATTACCGCGCGAATGTGTAGACCCAGGTTTGTTTGGCGCAAGAGTAGCCACGTTAGCGCAACTACGATTAAGGCGATCGCAATAATTAATAAACGAGTATAACTCATCTGGAAACCGGCAAAGCTCCAATTGCCCATTAGCCAGGTAGGATTATTGACCTGCACATTAGCCGCTCCAAAAATAAGCCTAAAGCCTTGCTGCATAACCATAGAGATCCCCCAAGTGCACAGCAGCGACTCGAGTGGACGCCGATATAAGAATCGAATAATGGATTTTTCCATCCCCAGTCCTATAGCTGCAGCGACAAGAAAGCTGGTTGGCAAAGCGACTATAAGATACCAACCAAAAGCGCTGCTACTTAAGCCAAAAATATTTATAAAGATGTTTTGCACCAAAAAAGTTACGTACCCGCCAATAGCTACAAACTCGCCATGCGCCATATTAATAACGCCCATCAAACCAAAAGTAATCGCTAGGCCAAATGATACAATTAAAAGTACGGAGCCAGTACTAAACCCGCGAAAAAAACTACCAAAAAACTCCTGCTTTTTAATATAACTCTCAATCGCCGCTAGTGCTTCGGTGCATGCAGTAGAAAGCGCGCTATCAGCGCGCTCGCTGTTACGCTCCTTTTCTAGTACCTCTTCTAGAAAGGCGCGCGCAGCTACAGAGTGTAATTCTTTTAAAGTATCCACTGCCTGAACAACTTGCGAGGCATCTCCATTGGCGAGCCAACTTATTGCCAGCGCTTCTTTTAGTGCTGCTTGTACTTCTACAGCTGGCTCAATTAACAAGCGCGCCTCTAATGCCGGAATAAATTCTGACTTCTGGCTACGACCTAGCTTGATGGCAGAGTCTATGCGAAGCGATGGGTCTTCTGCCTTTAGCCCTAAGGTATCAATGATGCGCTTCATTTGCTTGCGCAATGCACGAGCTGGGCGCTGCTTATTGGCGGCCTGCGCTTGTACCTCCGTTAAACTGACGACTGCACCAGTAGCTACAAGTTCCCACTGCTGAGCACTTGTAAATTGTAACAATTGATCGCCAGAATCTTGCTCTAGTAAAAAAATTCCACCGGTGCGCCAAGCCTCATAAATATCGGCTATAATAGTATCACCAAATGTACTTAATTCATCAATTAGGCCAGATTGCTCGCTGCGCTCGGCAAGCATTAGGTCGGCCATAACTGTTCGCACGCTGCGCTCGCTAACTTCCGTAGAGCCCTGAGCGATTAGGGTAAGAATAACGCTAAGCAGACAAATCCAACCCCTATTGAATAACAACTGTGTCCAACTCGAAAAAAATATATGGATGATCATTCAGAAAAATTATTTATAGAGCTACTCCTATCAGCATTAATGCCAGTTATCGGCACTTTATGTAAAGGGGGGCTTGCAGGAAAAATCCCACAAGCCCCCGCCAAACAAAACTACAACTAAACTAGGAACTAACTAGTAAAGCCGTCTTACTCAAAAGTGCCTTTCAACCAAGGCTCTCCGTACACGTCAGGCATGACCTCAAGGATCTCGAACTGACCGTCTTCAAGTGTCTCTCCGATGTAAACACTCTTGGTAAGGTGGTGATTTCCTTGGGTCGTGACTGTGCCGCCAGGACCGTCAAAAGATATGCCGCCTTCAAGTGCAGCGATGACCGCATCGGTATCAAATGTGCCAGCTTTTTCAACGGCTGCTTTCCATAGATACACTCCGTTATAGGATAATACCATTGGGCTACAAGTAACGCGACCCTCTTTTGCTACAGCTGCAGGTGCAGAAGTCGCGAGCCATTCTTGGAAATTCGCTTTGAATGTATCGTTGGCTTCTGAATCGATGGACATGAAGTATGTCCAGCAACCAAGATGGCCGACAAGGTCTTTTGTAGGCAAACCGCGGAACTCATCTTCGGAAAGGGAGAACGATACGATTGGGCAGTCATCCGAGGTTAGGCCAGATGCGGCGATTTCTTTGAAGAATGGAACATTTGCATCGCCATTAATTGTGTTCACTACACAAGCATCACCCGAAGCAGCGAAGTCCTTTATTTCAGCAACGATTTGCTGGAAGTCGGTGTGACCGAATGGAGTGTAATTACCTGCAGATACTGCAACGTCACCTTCGTAGCGAATGCCACCACCAATATTTTCAACTGGTATGCCCTTCGAGATAAGATACTCAAATAATACGATGTTGGTTGTTTGTGGATACACATAATCTGTACCAATTAGGTAGAACTTAGTGTAGCCTTCCTCTAACAAGTAGTCGACAGCAGGTATAGCTTGCTGACCAACTGCTTCAGCAGTGTAGAAAATATTAGGTGACTCTTCTTCACCCTCGTACTGGACGGGGTAGAAAAGTAGACCGTTGTATTTCTCGAATACTGGCAGTACAAACTTACGACTGACCGATGTCCAGCAACCGAATACAGCTGAGGCTTTATCTTTAGCTAAAAGTTCTTCGGCTTTTTCTGCGAAGGTTGGCCAATCAGAGGCACCATCGGCTTCAACAGGCTCGATCATTTTGCCAAGCACGCCACCACTGGCATTAATTTCATCAAAGGTGAACAGAAGTATGTCACGCAGAGAGGTTTCAGAAATTGCCATCGTNCCACTCAACGAGTGCAAGATACCGACTTTNACAGTATCTTCCGCGCGCAGTGTGGATGCAGAGAGTGCAAATGCACCTACAGACACAAGCAATAGGATTTTTTTAATTGATTGTTTCATTTATAGAATGATTCGTGATTTATTTACTAATTAAGAATGAAGCACATGCTTCAAAAATTAGGTAGCATTACTAATGCCAAGCTTTAGCTGTGCATTTTTTTTGCATTATTTTAGTAAGATGCGCACCAGCGTATTGAGCATCTGTCCTCAATTAGCCATCATGCGTGGTACAAAAAAGCGCCACACACTATCTATGGGGCGCTTGAAAAATTCTGCTAGTGTAAAATAGTTCTGTAACCACTAATCAATTACTGGGCGTACGATCTCAATCGCTTCACCTTTATAAAAACGTACTTTCCCGACGACCTTTTTATTGGTTGCTGGGCGGCGTCCTTCATAAGTGTAGACAAAATCAATTCTGCGGTTCAGCGATGGCTCGTCTAAAGTTGGCTCTCCTAAAATAGCAACTACTTGCTCTGGAGTTTGCCCTTCGCGCAGTGGCGCCCACTTAGAAAGGTCCATCCAAGGAAAATTAACTTGCTGCTCGCGCTGCTTGACTGCGGCGACGACATTCTCAATGAGACTTGGTGATGCGCTTGCTGTGTCTGGCATCGCTGCTATCACTTCTTGAGTAACCGTGTCTAATTGCTGCTGTTGTAAGCTATTTAAACGCCCTTCTAGTTGCGCAACTTTGGCTACGAGCGCTTCGTACTCAGCGCGCGTCACGGTCTGCGCTTCTTGAGTCTGCGCCTGCAGGCTCGCTATAACTGGAATAAACCCTGTGACTAACAGGAAAAATAAAAAGTATGGATTGTTAATTTTCATAAAAAAAAGGGGGTTCACAAAAGTGAACCCCCAGAAATAAACGTAGCTTTAATGCTTAAACAAGCTTAGAAGCTATAAATAAGCTCTACGGCTGCTGTGTCAGATTCTGTACCGCCAAGATCTTCAGTGCTGAATTCAACAAGACCGAAAACATTGTCGGAGAATGCATAGCTAGGAGACACTGTGAACTTGTCGAAGTCAACTCCGCCCCATTCACCGTCAGTTATACGAAATGTGATACCAGCATCACCCATTGCGTAGTAAACCATGAACATTTCCACATCGACTAGTTCAGTACTACTACCATCTTCTGTGTAAACGTGCTCTGCAGCGAATGTGAAATCGCCGTAGTCATACGATGCCCAGAGGTTAGTTGTTTCATAACCAGGATCATCCGCAAAGATTAGTTTAACTGTGAGGTTCTCAACACCGTTATAAGCAACAAGGTACTCATAGCTTAATTCAGATTCAGTTGTGTCACCAATCCATACTCCGAGATCGAAGTCACCTGTGCTATAATCAGCACATGCACCAACTGCATAGGCAGCTGAGTAGAGAGCAGAACCATCAGCACCTGCATAGCTAAACTGATAAAGACCAGTAGCATCGTAGGTTTCAAAGCCTTGGTAGCTAAGGATGTTACCAGCAGTGAATGACAATGCATCCGTAGCAGCGTATGTGATAGTTACTGTTTCCCACTCTGAATCTGATTCGTCACTGTCAAACGAAAGCTCTGCTACTGCAGACCATGCGCTTTCAGCAGGAGCAAAGCTGAAGCCAAGCTCGAATTCAGCAACAGATGTTTCTGTATTGCCAGCACCATCACCATCAGTGAGAGCCATGTCGATGTAACCATATGCACTAAGACTGTCACCTATGGCAATCTCAGCATTTGCAGTTGCGCCAAAAAGAGCAGCACCTGCAAGTAAGCATGTAATTTTGTTTTTCATAATATATATATTTGTTTGTTTGTTTAATTTTGCGCAAAAAAATGCTCAAAACAGAGAGCTATATGAGTGCCAAAACAAAAAAATGCAAGAAAATTACCCCTTTTTGGTACCCTATGAGATAGAACGCCTAGAGAAATGTAAATAGAAATGGTCTAGAAATAGCTACTTATGCAAGTAATTTTTATCTTATAGTGTTATACAACAACATCTTGTGATAATTATTCACAAATAAATTTATATGGTGTCAGCTATCCTAAAAGACCTTATTATGTAAAAATTATTTTAAATTTTCTTAAAAACCGGCTTTCGTAGAAATTTTAAGAAAATTTAGCACTTTTTCGCAAAAATACGAGCACGTGGTACATCACGGGCGTCAAAATGTAGAATCAACTTATTTGCGAAATAAGAGTCCGCCATAGAGCCCTCGAGGCAGATTTTTAGGCGAGGATCGATGCCAAGAGCGGCTAATTCCTCCGCTAATCGCCCGCCTTTCCAGTATAAAATGCCATTTGCGAGTGAATTTCTCTGCCCTCGGCGCAAATTACCTTTAATCCAGCCAATAAACTCCGGTAAGTTTTTAACGGCCCTGCCA
>JAKVCN010000010.1 GCA_022448585.1 Puniceicoccaceae bacterium
TAATAAATCTCAAACTGCTATGAAAAAAATATATTTCATACTATGCTTTCTCACTACTTTTTATGGTAGTGCAAAGGTAATAGAGAGTAAGAGTTCTGAGCTTCCTAATATTATTTTGATTATGGCTGATGATATGGGTTATGAATGCATTGGTGCTAACGGCGGTACTTCTTATGCAACACCCAACATAGATAATATGGCTAAAAAGGGCGTACGTTTTGAGCACTGTTATTCCAATCCAGCTTGCACACCTTCTCGCGTACAAATCATGACAGGCCGATATAATGTATATAATTACACACGCTTTGCTCAATTAAAACGTGGTGAGACGACATTTGCGCATTTACTAAAAGACGCTGGTTATACTACTTGTATCGCAGGTAAGTGGCAACTTGGTCAGAAGTTAGATGCCCCTCAGCATTTCGGTTTTGATCAATCTCTACTATGGCAGCATACAAGGGGCAACTTTACTAATGCTACTAAGACTGACACGCGTTACGAGAACCCGCAACTTGAGCGTAATGGAGTCAAGGAAGAGTATCATAATGGCGAGTTTGGACCCGATGTAATCGTTGATTATATAGGAGCTTTTATCCAGGCAAACAAGGATGGACCTTTTTTAGTATATTATCCGATGATGTTACCGCATTCTCCTTTTGTTCCTAATCCAGACTCAGTCGATTGGAACCCAAAAAGCAAAGGTGCAAAGCGTGGCAGTATGGACCCTAAGTATTTTGACGATATGGTCAGATATACGGACAAGATGGTTGGTCGTGTAATACAACAGGTTGAAGATGCTGGACTTGCAGATAACACATACCTATTTTTTACGTCAGATAATGGTAGTTTGGGCAATATTGTATCGCAGGTAAATGGTAAGCAGATAAGAGGTGGTAAGGGTAAGATGTCCAATGCTGGTACTCATGTACCATTGGTTGTCCTAGGACCTGGCATTCCTGAGGGACAAGTTAGTGAAGACTTGGTAGATTTTACAGATTTCCTCCCAACATTTTGTGAGATATCTGGTGTCAAAACCAAAGAGGAGGCAGGTTTTAATGGTATTAGTTTCTTATCTCAACTGCATGGTCACAATACTCATCGTCGCGAATTTATTTATTGTTGGTACCAGGTACCTAGTTTCATGAAAAAAAACTTCCCAGGAATTAAGGACCTGTCCTATACCCGCAATCAGCGTTATAAGCTGTATCGTGATGGGAGTTTTTATGATGTTCGTAATGATATGTTAGAAACAAATGATCTTAGTATGAATGATCACAACCAGGAACTTGTACTTATTCGAGATCGGATGTTTGCATTGATAGAAAAACATGATGGATTCAGGTCAGATTAGTATTTATTAGAACGGTTATCCCAATGACAAATTTTACCGTATTTGATGATACAGTAGCTTCGAGCGATCGCGCACTTTTCCCTCGTTTTAGATTAGGAATGGTCCATGATCGGCATGTACTTATCGACCCACAAGGAAAGCCCTTTTATTCTCTTGGTATCAATCACATTAATGCAGTTGAAGAAAAGGCTTCACCTAATATTTTTGACGAGCAGTTCCAACATGACTGGAAAATGTTCTCTCTTTCAGCAGTTAATGATCTTCAGCGCTGGAATTACAACACCGCAGGTTATGGCTCTCCGGAGGCAATTTACTTGCATATTCCCTACATGGAAGATTCCTTTTTAGAGAGGAACTCAAATTTTTTACCTGATCGAGAATTCTACTATCCAGATGTATTTGATCCTAAAATAAAGGAAGAAAAATTAAAGAAACTACGCTGGATGTGTCGACATAAGGATAATCCAAACTTAATAGGATATTATTGGACGGACACTCCACAGTGGGATCTGGAGCGTTCATTGAAAACACGCGGTACAAATTGGGTGATTGAAATAAGCAAGCTACCAGCAGGTTCGCCAGGACGACAGCGTTATGAAAGCTATCTTAACGATTGTCATAACTCTAATTTTCAAGCAACAGATGAAGGCTTTCTCAATATTATCGCAAAGGAACACTATGAACTTATCGGCAAAGCTACTCGCCAATTGCACCCTGGGGCTCTTATTTTTGGTGAACGTTACTTGTTAGATGATCACCCGCAAGTAGTGCTCGATGCGGCGATGCCGTATATCGATGTTCTTTCTATTCAGCCTAGCAGTGACCGTTTTGAGGCAGAGTACTTCGATGATTTGTACGCTCGCTATAAAAAGCCAATCATCGTTTGCGACCACCAGTGTAGTTTTGCCACTAGTAAGTACGAAAAAACGATGTGGAAACAACTAGAGAGCGAGAGTGCTGTTGCAGATATGTACCAAGATTATTTGTCTGAAGTTAGTAAGAAGCCTTACATTATTGGATATCATCGTTGCCAATATATTGATCGCTATAACGAATATCCTGGTGTCCTAAAACAAGGACTCTTACGTGAAGATGGCACTGCATATGAATTATTAGAAAAAGCCGTCATTGCAGCTAACCGATTGGCTCAAGAAAACTTCACTCGGTACACTAATTCAGTTAAATAATACTGCTAGACCCACTATGAAAAAGCTCTGTATAAAATCCTGTGTTATTCTACTATTATCTTCCTTCTTTTGCTTAGCTGGGATGCAGAGACCAAATTTTATTATTATCGTAGTAGATGATTTGAGCCCAGAGCACTTTAGTTGTTACGATTCCAGTGCAGCGCGAAGCCCTAATATCGATCAATTAGCAGCCACTGGAGTGCAGTTTCAAACGGCATGGGCAACACCTATGTGTTCCTCCTCTCGTGCCTTACTGACCACAGGTCGTTATCCATTTCGCACAGGAGTTTGGCATAATGATCTGCGTATAAACGAAAATCGTCAGGATCGTTATAATTGGACAACTCGCCATCTTACTTTTGCGCAAGCCCTGCGTAATAATGGTTACCGTACGGTACTAGTTGGCAATAATATGGCTTTAGGTGGACGTGTTGATCAATCCGTCGGCTTTGACGAACACTGTCATCGTGCCGATCAACCTAGCGCAATACCAGCTGGCGCTGAATTCAAAGGGTTGTATGAAGGTAAGTACAATTTTCCTGGCGCTAAGCCTATTCCATCTAGGTATTGGCATCCCTGCGTAATTCAAAATGGAGCTTTGCTTGAAACAGGACCTGCAGATTTTGGTCCTGATATCTTTACAGATTATCTAATTAATTTTATGCATAGGAATCATGAGCAGCCATTTTTGGCTTATTACCCTTTAAACTTGGTCCATGACATCGCGGGTGGGGGATTACCCACTATGCCATTTAATGGACGACCAGGTACGAATAAAGGAGGATCGGTAGCGGATATGTTGGTTTATATCGATAATACTGTTGGAGAAATTCTTGAGGCGCTTGAGGACTTAAGCTTGCGTGAAAATACTTTGGTTATTTTCACTTCCGATAATGGCTCTTCACATGGAATGAAAATGCATGCTAATGAGAACGGTGCTCGGGTACCTTTGTTGGTTAGTGCACCTGGTTTAGTTACAGAACGCGGCGTGACCACTGAGATGGTCGAACATTCAGATATCTTTCCAACGCTAATGGAATTCTCCAACAGTATACTACCCGATGGCTATGCCTTGGACGGTAAAAGTCTGAAGCCTTTCCTTACAGGAAAATCTGACCAGCATCGCGAGTGGATTCTTAGTTACATTGCAACTGCACGTATGGCTCGTACACGTGATTGGATACTCGAAGCAGTCGACCCTGTTTACGGTGATGCACGTGGACGTTTGTATAAAACTCATGGTAGCCACAAACGCACCGATTACACTTTAGTTGACAGCTTGAGCACGATTGAAGCTCGAGCGGCTCATGAGTATCTCATGGCAGTACTTGATTACAACCCATGGCCCGATCTAAGTGAGCCTAAGGTTGAAGCTGAGATTCGCAGTTATGATAGAATGCCTTACAAGCATTATCTAGACACCGGAGAACTAGTTGAACATATCTACTAGGCTAGTTAGTTTCTTTGCAAAACCCTTAAAAATCAAGTGCTCGGTAAAGGCGCATCCATTATACTATGATAAAAATACCCAAATTATACCAGATTCTCATACTTGCGATGTGTATGATTTACAATGCCTTGTTAGATGCAGCTAATAAACCTCATGTACTGTTTATTGCTGTAGATGACTTGCGCCCCGAATTGGGTTGCTATGGACGAGACTTAGTTTACTCACCCAATATTGATAAACTTGCCGCCAGCGGGACTATTTTTGAACGCGCTTATTGCCAAGTACCAGTTTGTGGTGCCTCACGAGCTAGTTTGATGACTGGACTATATCCAACAAAACAACGCTTTTTAACGTATCATACGAAAGCAGATGAAGAGGTAAAAGCGATTTATGACCTACCAGGCTGGTTTAAAAAGAATGGCTACAAAACTATTTCTAATGGTAAAATTTATCACCAAAGAAATGATTTTGCACGCTCCTGGGATAAGCTGAATCACCCCGGAACTTTTAGAAGATACGTATTACCCGAAAATAGAAAATTACCTAATAGTCAGCAGCCACCATTTGAAAGAGCTGATGTTGCTGATGATGCATATCCGGATGGTGAAACAGCAATTGCTGTCATAGAAAATTTAAAGCAGGCGAAAAAATCTGGTACTCCACACTTTATAGCCGCAGGATTTAGTAAGCCGCATTTACCTTTTAATGCCCCAAGCAAATATTGGGACTTATATAAGCGTAGTGAATTTAGACTACCTGAAAATTATAAAACAGCTCCTGATGCTCCCCGTGAAGCGATTCATAATTGGGGAGAACTGCGAGGGCAGTATGGAACAGTACCTAAATCAGGACCTGTTTCTGATGCTATGGCTTTAGAGTTGATTCATGGTTATTATGCTTCTGTTTCTTACGTAGATGCAATGATTGGTAAGGTATTAGATGCATTGGATTCACTCGAAATGCGTGAAAATACCATTATTATACTCTGGGGAGATCATGGATGGCAATTAGGCGAGCACACTCTTTGGTGTAAGCACGCTTTATTTCAGACTTCATTGAATGCTCCATTGATCATAAGTGCTCCTGGATATAGTGGTAATCAAAGCAGTCGCTCTTTGGTTGAATTTGTAGACATATTCCCAACATTATGCGAATTATCTGGAATTGATCCGCCAAGTCATTTGCAAGGGCGCAGTATGAAGCGACTCATGAATGACCCTAATAGCCGATTTAAGATCGCTGCATACAGCCAGTATGGTAGCGGACGAACAGTTAAGACCAATAGTCTTAGCTACACAGAATGGTCCTCAGGAGCACGAATGCTTTTTGACCATACCCGAGATCATGACGAAAATACAAATGAAATTAATAATCCGAAATATGCACTAGTAATCAGCAAACTATCCGAATTATTAAAGAATCATAGACAAAAGGTGTATGAAGCAGATAAAGCCTATTTGAGTTCTCCTGTTGCATTGGCCATGGTCTCAAGTAATTTGCCGCCCAAGTGGAAAAATAGTAATTTCAAACCAAAAGTGGCGAAGGCGGGCGAAGCTTACAGTACCTATGTTAATTATAATGCTTATGACGTAGATCAAGACGGACTAAGCTATGCAAAAATTTCTGGTCCTGCTTGGTTAGCTTTAACAAATAAAACATATGGCAGATTCCAAGGTACCCCAAGTATAGGCGATAGTGGACAGAATACTTTTATCATTAGCGTATCAGATGGTATCAATCCCGCAGTGAAAGCAACGATGCGAATAATGGTCGAATCAAAGTAATTATATTCTGCTACTTTAAAGTAAACTAGGCTTGGGTGAATGCATGACTTTACGAAGCTATTATTTTCTGTATAAAACTATTTATGATACTCCAAAACAGATTACCAAACCTAACTAAATACCTTCTGTTCTCGGTATTTATTTCGTCTTATTTACTAGCAGCTTCTGCGACTAAAAAACCGAATATTTTATTTATAGCTGTCGATGATTTAAGACCAGAGCTAGGTTGTTATGGAAGCTCCGTTGCATTATCTCCAAATATTGATCAACTTGCTAAGTCTGGAACTTTGTTTGAGCGAGCTTACTGTCAAGTACCTGTATGCGGTGCGTCTCGAGCTAGCCTAATGACAGGTTTGTATCCAACTGATAAGCGCTTTGTTACTTATTACTCGAGAGCAGACAAGGACGCACCAGGTGTGACCGATCTTCCAACATGGTTCCAGCAAAACGGGTATACCACAATCTCTAATGGAAAAATCTACCATGAGTGGAATGATAGCAGAGATTCGTGGTCAGAGTTTTACCGCCCTCCCGATTTTGGCTTATATAATTTGCCTGTAAACGTTGCTCTGCCAAAAGGGAAGCGCCCAGCATATGAGGCTGCTGATGTAGCAGATGAAGCGTATGCAGGTGGATTAATGACGAATAAAATTATTAAAGATCTAGAACGCGCCAAAGCTGCTGGTTCACCATTTTTTATTACTGCAGGATATACGAAACCTCATTTACCATTTAATGCGCCAAAGAAGTATTGGGACTTATATAAATACGATTCGATAGAATTGGTTGATAACCCGTATGTCCCATTAGGAGCTCCAAAGGAAGCGATACATGGTTGGCATGAACTGCGTAACATGTATAGCGGTATACCTAAGGAAGGTCCTCTAAGTGATGAGCTAGCTCGTACACTGATGCATGGCTACTATGCCTGCGTTTCCTATACCGATGCGATGATTGGAAGATTGCTCGATGCATTGGATAGGCTTGGTATGAGTGATGATACTATTGTTCTACTATGGGGTGATCATGGATGGCAGTTAGGCGAGCACTCTTTATGGTGTAAGCATTCTTTATTTGAGACGTCTTTACATGCACCTCTAATAATACGTGCTCCTGGATACGATTCGTCGCAGCGTGTGGAAGCGCTCGTTGAGTTTGTGGATATCTATCCTACTTTGTGCGAACTAGCAGGGCTTACTGTGCCGAATCACTTACAAGGGCAAAGTATGAAGTCGTTAATGCTCGATCCAAAGGAGGACTTTAAGACTTATATATTTGGTAGATATCATGGTGGAGACAGTGTTCGTTCGGATGGGTTTCAATATACTCAGTGGAAAAGTGGAGCTGAGATGCTGTACGATCACTCTATAGATCCGGACGAAAATATAAATACTGTAAACGATGCAGCCTACATGGAGACCGTTACTGAAATGCGCGAAGCACTCAGAGTGCATCTATTAACTTTATAAATATATGAGGCTACAATTTATTAATAGATTAACTGTTACTTTAGCTACTTTAATTGGTTCTACAGTGTGGCAATTAAAGGCAGATACTGCTCCTTTAAAATCCGTATATGAGAATTCCTTCTTAATTGGAAATATTATGGCTGGTGGTTTCCATGCTGAAGATCCGCCGTATCGACAAGATGATCGCGAATTAGCTATTTTGGCAAGAGAGTATAACTGTCTGACATCAGAAAATAACATGAAGATGATGTTTGTTCAGCCTAAAGAAGGTGTATTCAATTTTAAGGGTACCGATGCTGCTGTAGATTTTGCTGAATTAAACGATATGGTTTATGTCGGTCACGCTTTGGTGTGGCACTCGATGGTTCCAGATTGGATCTTTAAGTATAAGAATGGTAAAGAGGTAAGCCGTGAGGATCTAATCGATCGAATGCGCACTCATATTTATACATTAGTGGGTCGCTACAAAGGCAGGATAAAATATTGGGATGTTGTTAATGAAGCTATTGATACTAAATATATAGTGGATCCAAATACTGGTAAAAAAAAGCAAGTAGCTTTTTTTAGAGATTCTCCTTGGATGAAAATTATCGGTCCTGAGTATATCGAAATGGCATTTCAATTCGCTCATGAAGCGGATCCAGAGGCGCTTCTAATCTACAATGATTACAGCATGTTCGAAGAGCCTAAAGCACGTTTTGCCGCTGGATTATATCGCTATTTGAAACATAAAAACATCCCAATTCATGGCATTGGTTTCCAAGGGCACTATCATTTAAAATATCCTTCGTTGGCAAGTTTGCAAAAATCCATTGATATCATAGCTGCCGAGGGCGCACAGATTAGTATAAGCGAACTAGATGTTGGAATATTGCCGCTGTTGGATGATTATAAAGGCGCTGATGTCGACAAAAAAGTAAAGCTAGATAAAAAGTTGAATCCATATGTTGATGGTGTGCCACATAATATCCTTGCTGATCAAGCAGATCGTTACAGAGAGCTTTTTGAATTATTTATGCTGAATAGTGACCACATTGAACGAGTGACATTTTGGGGTATGTTAGATCAGTATTCCTGGATCAATGATTGGCCAGTAAAGGGTCGCACCGCATCACCTCTTCTTTTCGATCGTAATTATAATGCAAAGCCCGCATATACTGCTCTTAAGCAATTAGTTAACTGATGCACAGTTTACGCTCAACAATGTTGGTCTATGTTTGCGCCTTTTTTTTCTGCGCGTCGTTAGAAGCAGACAGCAACAGGCCAAACATTGTTATCATTATATGTGATGATCTAAATGATTCCATTGCCGGTATGGGTGGTCACCCTCAGGCGTTAACGCCCAATATTGATCGTCTTTCCAATCAAGGTGTACGTTTTGTAAACGCAGCGTCCAATAGTCCCATATGTGGACCATCGAGGGCTAGTTTATGGAGCGGTCTTCATCCGATGACCACGGGATTGTTTGGTGGAAAACAACACCAAAATCGATGGTACAATAATCCCGTTCTTAAGGATAAGCCAACCTTGTTTGAAACAATGACAAAAAGTGGATACAGGAACTTTGCTACTGGTAAGATTCATCATAACGGTCACGAGCAAATAGGAATATTTAAAAATATTGATGGCTCTAGTGGTTTTGGTTCCCACCCGAATTTTGGACCGTTACCAAATGATGGATTACCGGAAAATAGACGCCATGGAGTCTTGCCTCCTTGGTGGCCAGACTCTCATAGAAATAACGGCGGTTGGGGAGATGGTTTTGGTCCGATACAAGATGTAAGTAAATATGGTGACAATTATGGATGGTCGCTATTTTATAGTGGACGAGAGTGGAATTATCGCGAAGGCCATAATCGTGATCCTATGCCTGATGAGGTACATGCTGCAGAGGCGGTTGAGTTTCTGAAAAAAAAATACTCTCGACCTTTCCTATTAACAGTTGGTTTTTCTCGCCCACATTCCCCTTGGTATGCACCGCAGGAGTTTTTTGATTTATTTCCATTAGATTCGGTTCAACTAACTCCAATTTTAAAAAACGATGCTGCGGATTGCGCTAAAATATTAACTCAAGATCGCGATATTTCTGAGCCTTGGGGTTGGCACAAGTATGAAAAAATTATGCGTAACGGTGGCGAAGCGCAGTTACGCAAATGGACACAAGCCTACTTAGCCTGTGTCTGTTTTGTAGATGCTCAAGTTGGAAAGATTTTAGACGCGATTGAATCTCGCGAAGACGCAGATAATACTATTGTAATTTTTACTAGTGATCATGGATATCACATGGGTGAAAAAGAATATGTGTTTAAGTTCTCTCCTTGGGAAGAGAGTGTACGTATTCCACTGGTCGTTTCGGGTCCGGGTATTGCCAAAGGTATAGAATGTTTCAGTCCTGTATCACTAATCGATATCTATCCAACTTGCATGGATTATGGATCTGCGCAGACCTCTTATAACTTAGATGGTTTTAGTTTACGCAGTCTTCTTGAAGATCCAGTTGCTGAAGCTTGGGAAGGTCCTAGCGTTTCAGTTGCAGTTTCAGGATCAAAGGTGCCAGTTGAAGTCAACCAGCCTGCAAGGGCGTTAGATCAGCATTTTAGCCTTCGCTCTAAGGACTTTCGATATATCCGATGCCGAAATGGTGAAGAAGAGTTTTATGACCATAGAGTAGATCCCAATGAGTGGACCAATCAAATTGATAACCCTCACTATCGAGCAGATATGTTAGGATTACAACGAGGACTAAGCGCGATTCTCGACAAGATGAAGTAGTTCATATTGATTTATTTTACGTTTTTTTAACGGATTTGTTATAGTTTCATTATTGTAAGTAATTTGGTCATTTATTGTACTAGTGTTTTAGTCAATATTAGGCTAGATTACTTACACTTTGCGTATAGTATACGCTAAGTCTTTTAGTGCCCATTATTTATATAATGTTACGTTACCTCTTCTTGCTCTGTACTGTATTTTTTGCGGTATGTATTTCTACTGCTCAATCCTCTGTAGGTGCTTACTGGTCGTTTCAAGAGAATCAAAATGTTGGAGTAGATGATGTATTTTCAGACTTAGTAAGCGTGAATACATGGCCTGTTAGTACACCGCAGTTTAGTTATAGTGGCAGTAATGGTGGAGAAACTAAAAATTATGGCGATAGTTTCACTGCCCATAATGGAGATCTATGGGTGCCAGGTCGTGCTATTGCTTGGCCCGTTAGCGTGGGAGCTTTAACTGGCAATAGCTTTCAGATAATAGTAAATACTACTAATATTGAAAATATTAATGTTCGGCTTAAGTATCGCTTAAATGGAGTCGAAAGTAGTGCAGGATTAGTCACTGCTTTCAGTGCATTTGAGTATAGTCTGGATGGCAGTAACTTTTCTGATTTTTCTACTGTAAACATAGATTTAGTGAACAACACTTCTTATAATAATATATGGAGTGCTGATTTGAGCTCTATTACAGATATTGAGGATTCTAGTAGCGTAACACTGCGCTGGTCTTTCCCGGATTTAATTCAACTTAAAAGTAAGCAGATCCGAGTGGATGATCTAGAGATTACTGGGGTATTTAATCCGACAGTATATACCACATCCAGTGTTGAGATTCTTGAGATGCGTAAAGAGTTAGGCATTTACACACCAAAAGAATATACTTCGAGTGATCTTAGCTATGCTTTATCTGGCACAGATGCAGATGCTTTTACCATTAATAATAATGGGTCATTATCATTTAAATCCGAACCAGTATTTGCAGATAAGTCTTCTTATTTGGTTGTAGTTGAAATGGCAGACTCGCAAAACTTATCTAATGTGGAGCATCATTCTGTAAGCGTGCAAATATTAGAAAGTGCTGCTATTACCACGCGACAGCGGCACCATCCGATAGGGCAGTATAATGTATTATTTATACCTATTGATGATCTGCGACCAATTCTCAATGTGTATGGTGAAGACGATCCATTAAAGCCATTAAAGAGTAATGGACAATCAGGCACTCCAAACTTTGATCGACTTGCTGGATCTGGTGTGACTTTTTTAAATGCGCATTGCCAGCAGGCTATATGTACAGCCTCAAGGGCATCTTTTTTGACTGGTTTACGCCCAGATACAACTCGCAATTGGAATTTAGGGACTCGCTTTCGACAAGTTATGCCCAATGTTGTGACTCTACCTGAACACTTTAAGAACAATGGTTATAAAACATACGGAGTTGGTAAGATATTTCATGGGCAGAGTTCTCTCTATCAAGATGAAACTAAGTCATGGAGTGAGGGTTGGGATAATCCCAGTGATGGACGTTATAACTTCTATGAAAGGGGTGATAATACGAGCGTTTGGAATACTTGGGATAAAACGGAGTCAAATTCTAGTTCTACATCAGCCACAGATGTCGGCGAATTGAATAGAGATGGGATTGCTATTAAAGACAGTGATTATAAGGATGGCCACGCAGCAGAGTTAGTAATTCAAAAAATTGAAGAATACGCGTCTAGTTCAGAGCCTTTCTTTATTGGTCTTGGCTTTCAGAAACCACATTTACCATTTAACGCTCCAAAAAGGTATTGGGACTATTATGATCCGGCTTCTTTTGATATGAGTAATTACCAAGGTATTCGAAATATACCTGAAGGTACCAATGCCTTCACTGCTCCGTATGGCGGAGAGCCAACTTCATACGGAGATAGTGAAGATAATTTACCCGTTATAACCGAGCCAGATTTAAGTATATTCTTAAATGATAGCATGCCTACTGTAGAGTCAGCGCGTCACCTTATTCACGGCTATATGGCTTGTGTTTCATTTATCGATGAACAACTCGGGAAGGTACTAGATGCGCTGGAAGATCCAAATGACGATGGCTCAAATGTTGATTCAATTGTTGATAGTACTATTGTAATTTTATTTGGTGACCATGGTTTTCACTTAGGAGATCATGGCGCATTTTGGTCAAAGCATAGTAACTATGAAATTTCTACTCGGGTCCCATTTATCATACGCTCTCCGGGTATGAGTAGTCTTGGATCCGCTGGCAAAATGACAAATGCTCCAACTGAATTGGTAGATGTTTTTCCTACACTACTTGATCTTTGTAGTTTGCCGTTACCAGATAAAACCACAAGTATCGCCGATGATATTACTCTTTATCAGATACTAGAGGGTACTTCATTAGTTCCTTTATTAGAGGATCCAGAGCAACCATGGAAGTCTGCTGCTTTTAGCCAATATCAAAGAACTATTTCCTACAAACCTAGCTACGACGATTATCCGCTAACAGCATCGCAACGCGGCAAAGGGATGGGATACAGTATCCGTACCGATCGCTACAGATACACGGAGTGGTGGCTTACTAACGGAGATTATGGAAATTTTAATGAGTCCGATCCTGATAAACCACCATATGACCCTCTGGCTAGCGTTGTTCAGGCTTCTCAAGCTAGCCTGATAGAATTATACGATTATAAAATAGATCCGCATGAAACGGTGAATTTAGCTTCACCAAACCTTCAGGCAGAAAATGCTGATTTAATTGCGGAATTGAATAATCTACTACATGATTCCGATTCAACTACTTATGTGGGAGATGGTTGGAAAAAATCCCGATCCTCTTCCCCGTTTACTGTTCCTGAAAGTTATCCTATTAGTGAATCAGATTGGAAGGAAAGACATAGAACTCCAGGTCATACTAGTTCAGACTTAGAGGCAAATGCTGATCCTGATAATGATGGCATTGCAAATCGTTTAGAATATGCTTTTGGTACTCATCCATTCGAAAACAATGCAGTGAATCCTGTGCAAATTGATTATGCATCCGATAGTATCACTGTACGATACCCTGACGTTTCCTCACGAACTGATATCTCTTTAATTCCAGTTACAAGTAATTTATTAGATGCGCAGCTTTCCACTTGGACGCCCATTAATACCTCGGTGACGAGTACAGAAGGAGTAAAAGAGATTAAAGAGGCAACTATTCAAACCAGTGGATCCGCAGGGTTTATACGTTTAAAAACTGTAGATTAATAAAATATTAGAGCACTTATTATTTTTTGATAAAATGGATTACTTTCTTGGTATTGATGTTGGCACTGGTAGCGCAAGAGTTGGGCTATTTAATGCTGAAGGATTGCTTGTTGCACACCATTCTCATCCTATTGAGATATGGAAACCAAGAGATAATTTTGTAGAGCAGTCATCCGATAATATTTGGGAGGCGATTTGCCACTGCTGTAAATTAGTCCTTGAGGAGTCCGAAGTAGATACAAGTAGTATTCGTGGTATTGGCTTCGATGCGACTTGTTCACTAGTACTAATTGATGCAAAGGGTGATGCTGTTTCAGTTGACCTAGAAGGAGATGACAAACGAAATGTAATCGTTTGGATGGATCACCGAGCCATATCAGAAACTACTCGATTAAATACTTTAAGTGAAAATTATTCTGTTTTTGATTTTGTTGGGGGTCAGATATCCCCAGAAATGCAAATACCGAAATTAGTTTGGATCAAAAATAACTTGCCAAATTCTTGGAAGCGAACTGCACATTTTTTAGATCTCCCAGATTATTTGACTTATCGCGCCACAGGAAACCTAACTCGTTCACTTTGTTCCCTTGCTTGTAAGTGGACCTATTTATCCCATGAGTCCAAATACAATGACTTAGGTTGGCAGTCGGATTTTTTAAACGCTGCTAATTTGGGTGAACTAGTTGATGAAGATTATATTCGTATTGGTCAAACCGTGCGTCCCATGGGAGAGCCTGTTGGGGATGGCTTAAGCGCTTTAGCTGCAAAAGAATTAGGATTAAAAGTAGGCACCAAGGTAGGTGTATCTATTATTGATGCTCACGCGGGCGGCATCGGTATGCTCGGAATGGCAGAAACAGATCAATGTCCAGATTGGAATCATCGTTTGGCACTAATTGGAGGTACTTCATCCTGTCACATGGCAGTAGCTTCAGAGCAAAGAGATATATTCGGAGTTTGGGGGCCGTATTACTCCGCCATGGTGCCAGGTATGTGGCTTAATGAGGGCGGTCAGTCCGCCACTGGGGCTTTGGTAGATCACATCATCTTTAATCATGGTGCAAGCGAAGCGGCTATAAAAGCTGCAGACTCAAAAAGCATTAGCCTATACACTTATTTGAATCAAACGCTTGAAGCGATGTCGGGTGAGGGTAGTATAGATGAGTTATCCAAGGCATTGCACGTTTGCCCATACTTTCATGGCAATCGTTCACCTCGTGCGGATCCTAATTTGGTTGGTATGGCCTCAGGGTTGAAGTTGTCTGCTACAATAGAGGACCTTGCGATTCTTTATTTGGCAACCGTTCAAGCTATCGCCTATGGTACACAACATATCATTGAAAGCATGAACGCTAGTGGATACGAGATTGACACGCTTGTTTGTTGTGGAGGTGGAACCAAGAATAAGGTTTTTATGCAGCAGCATGCGAACGCTACGGGTTGCCGTTTACTGATACCGCAAGAGCCAGAATCTGTATTGTTGGGCGCTGCAATGTTAGGTGCAGTCGCTGCAGGCGCAGTTAACAATATTGAGCAAGCTATGTCTGCTATGTCAAAACCAGGAATAATTATTGAGCCACAAAAAGATACAGTACGATTTCATAAAGCGAAATATAAAGTATTTCAGCGCTTGTATGATGATCAAATCGCATATCAATCTATGATGACTATTAAATGAAGTACTACGTTATAATATTCACCTAGATTACATGATTATTTTAAAAAAATTTAGAACTTTTATATTTGTCCCTGTATAAAATCAGCTTGCTTTTATATAAATAGAATTTCCACTAGTTAATGATATTTAGTGGTTAAATTTATCGGTGATTAAAACAACCGTGTCTACCTTAGCTATGGATTCAAATGAATTTCGGGCAGGTATGAGTACATTATCTCCTTTAGTAACAGTTACACCTTCGCAATTCGTCTGTAAACAACCTTCGACAACACTTAGTATGCGCGGTTCACCAACCTCAAATTTTAAAGTAGTTCCAGCCAATAAGACACGTTTATTTAAGTTAAAAACATCACTTTCTACAAGTAACTGATCTTCATTTGTTGGTTTAATAGTCTCTGGTTCGAAATCACTAAAATTTGTACTTTGTAATGATTCTTGGGTGTGAAGTTGCCTCGGGTTACCGTCGAGGCCAACTCTTTCCCAATCATATACTCGATACGTGGTGTCTGAGTTTTGCTGAACTTCTAGTATTAAGTTACCAGCTCCTATTGCATGAATTCGACCACTAGGTATAAAAATCGATTCACCTTTTTTCACTGGTATTGAATGAATCAGTGGTTCCAATGTGTTGGATTGTAAGTTACATTTAAATTTGTTTCTTGTAACTTCTTTTTTTAGCCCTGCCATTAGAGTGGCATGTGGCTGCGCATCTACAATATACCAGTTTTCAGTCTTCGGTTCACCTCCTAGTTTAGGAGCAATTGAGGCAGGAGGATGTACCTGAAGGCTTAGTCTTTGTTGGCAATCTAGCCATTTTACTAAAATAGGAAAAGGGCGTTCTGGAGACCAATTATTACCCATGATTCCATGAGGGTCCTTCTCAATTAGATTACGAAGAGATTGACCGCTGGTGTCTACTGACTGAGCTTCTGGTCGATCAACAATTTCCCAACTTTCTCCGATGATTTGATTCTTTGGGAGCTTGCGGCCAAGAACCGACTCTAGAATACGTCCGCCCCACACTCGTTCTTGGTATATCGGTTTGAATTTTATACAGTTAACAGCATGCATAATTTATATTATTATAATTTTAGCTTTTTTATTAAGATTTAATAGTTGTTCTTCATTCATAAGTAGGGCGGCTGTAGAATATGCGTCCGCGGTTGCTGCGCTCTCATGAATCACTCTGATTTGGTCGTAGTTATAGTTAATTTTTCCTTCACACAATGGCGACACTATATGACTATTTTGTATTCTTATTCCAGATACACTTAGAGCCTCATTTTTTAACTGAATGACTGTACTATCCTTGTTATCTTTTACAGTTATTGGCCACGATCTTGAACCAATTGCTAAGTGTGTACTTGATCCTGCGCTAACTAGCCCAGATTGTACATTCCAGTCTATGAATAAGTGCTTTACTTGGTCTAGAGCATAGCCTTTTGCGATGCCACCTAGGTCGACTTCACGACCAGCTTTTGTGCAGTGAACAATTGGTCGCTTGGGATCAATAAGTAGTTGTCCAATAAGTTCGGGAAGTTGCGCATTTTTTTTATTTTTTATGTGTTCAATGCGTCTACCAATAGTTGTGTCAAACAAGCCGAATGTATCTATGGAAGCTTGAAGGCTTAATTGGAGACATTTATAGCAATCTTCTCCGATAAATAAACTCTGCCCACCCACCATATGATTGATTTGCCAAATATCACTGCCCTCTATGTAACGACTTAATTGTTGCTCAATATGGTTTATTCTTTCGATTGATGCGTTTGCTACACTTTCGCATAAAGTTTTGTCGTCTTCTTTAAAGCGAAAGGTAAAGCTGGTCTTCATTGCCATATGCTCATATGTGTAAATGTTATTCATTCTGACTGAGTGGACATCCAACGCTCCCAATAATCATTTCTTAAGTATAAAATAATGGGGAATTTACTACGTAAACTTCTAGGAAGTTTTACATGAGAACTTAGTAGTAATGAATCGCACTTATTTACACTGCCTGGCATGGAAAATATTATTGGATAATCTTTTGTAGTAGGTGAGATTTCAGTCCAATAGCCAACAGATTCTAAATTTCGAAGATACCATGGAAGTGGCCAATAATCACTTCCGATAACTGCTACTGAATGGTTGCTTGAACTACTCGATAGAGCAGTTATCTGATTGAGCCATTTACCTATATTTTGTCCGTCTCTTGTTGTGGGTACGTAAGCATAAGGATTACTAGAGTGATTGGATAAGTTACTTATAGCATAAAGGCTTTGCTTTGTTTGGTAAGCCAATGCAAAAACAATTAATGTATAGATACCTACTCGAATCAGAGTTTTAGATTTAGCTAAAACATAGTCGATACTCCCAGTTACTAGGCATAAATGAGCCCATGGAAGCATAATAAGCCATGGGGTTTTATACGGTATACTGCTATAAATGAATAAGTGTATAACTGAGGCAATTAATACAATGTATAAGTCTTTGTTAGGACATTTGTTTATCCGTGATAGGATTACAGTTGTTATGATTAGAATTATTACAGTTATTTCAGTCCACCAAACGCCTAGCGCATGTTTTGGCCATATGAGATTATTAAAATAGTAATACCATACTTTTTCATGACCGTCTCTAGGCTCATATAGGAAAAAAGTAAGACACGCATCTAGAAAACCACTTAAATTGTGAAAACCATTTGTATATACAAAAGTACAGATGGTAATACAGCTAAAGATAGAAAACAGTAACGGTTTTACATATACTCTTAGAGGTTTTGGAGTGCTTACTTTTGGGATAAAAAAGCAACTCATAAAGGACACTACCCATGCAATGATAGAGATCGAGACAGTAACTTTAGTGCTTAGCATTAGACCTATAAAAGTGCCTGTTATGAATCCGTTAATTATTGATGGCTTACTGTATAGTTTGAAAATTGATGCTAGTGATAGTAAGCCAAACAAAGTGAGTAGGCTTTCGTGAATATAGATACGATTGTAGTAGACTAGCAGTGGTGAGCTAGATATAAAAGCAGCTGAAATTAGTGCCCCATATCGTCCTAGCTGATACGTGAAAAACAATGGGGTTACTATCAAAAGTAAGCCGGCAATTACTGGACTCATTCGCAAAGAGACTTTAGTCAGTTCTTGCCAATTATTTTCACCGCGAAGCCGAGCTATCGGTGCGGTAACAATTTGAAGCATCGGTCCATGGAAATGTTTTGGATTAAAAGAATAAGGATCTTTTTCTAATGTTTTTCCTAATATATGCGCTCCCGTAGCTTCGTCAGCATGAATAGGATTTGAATCTAAATTGTTGATTCTTAAATATGCACCCACTAAGCAAACTATAATCCATCCAAGTATTAGGACTTGTCTGCGATTAATTATTGAGAAAATTGAAGACATAAAGTAATCCTTTAATATCTGCTTTGCAGTTGAATAAAATTTTGCCGTTAAAATAGTTTATTGCGTGCTTGAAAGTCCATCAAAACTATTTCCACGTATTTCTTTAGTAACTCCATTATGGGAGGACAGTATCCGTTTTAGCGAATATGGGCCGGAGCTAGCACGTGCTATAGCAGAATCAAATTTGCCAATTAAATGGATCATATCCGATGATGGATCTTCAGCGTTAGAACAGAAAAGATTAAAAAAGATCGTTAAGGACATAAGTATTATATATCCTAAAGTGCAATTAATTGCATCTAATAAGCGGTCACGAAAAGGCGCAGCAATTTATAAGGGCTGGGAACAAGCGACTGACATGGAATGGTACGCTTTTGTCGATGGTGATGGCGCTGTTAAAGCACATGAATTAATCAATTTTATTAGTAGTTCAATTTCTAATGGACCAGATACATGCAGTATTGCTATTAGAAAAAACTCTGACCTTACGCCAGTTCGCCGACAATTCAAGCGCACGGTTTCCTTCTATTTATTTAGACTTCTTGTTCGCATGTTTACAGGTTTAAGTTTGGAGGATACGCAATGTGGCGCGAAAATTATTCCAGTAATCCAATATCAAAAGATTCGTCACAAATTAAGAGAGAGTGGTTTTATATTTGATGTAGAGTTACTAATTAATCTTACTCGTTGTGGTTGTAAGATACAGTCAATTCCAATTTCATGGAGTGAAATTCCAGGCGGTAAAGTAAGTTTAATCAATGATGGTATTGGTATGATAAGAGGTTTGAATAGAATACGCAAACGCCTAAAAAGTGGCGCTTATTAAACTCTAGAACCTTCTCTTTTATAATCCCACTATTAATTGTTATGAGAATTGGATTAAACACCTTTTTAGAATCATCTAGTTTTACTGATTCGGATATACCACTTATAGGTCGCTTTAGCGAATACGGAGCAGAAGTCATAGAGCTCGCAATCGTAGATCCATACAAAGTAACAGTGAGTAAAGTGTTGGATGCGTTGCGGGCTAATAACCTTAAACAGCCTGTCATCTGTGGTGCATTTACAAAAGGTCGTGATTTGCGCGGTGATAAAGATTCAGTTGTGTCCTCGAGTCAGTACATATCTGATCTGATAGACTTAGCAGAGCTACTTGAATCAAAAGTTGTTTGTGGTCCTATGTATTCGCAGACTGGGTTAGCGACGGCCTACAGTAATGAAGAACGTGATATGCAGATCTCGCAAATTGCAGAAGCATTAATACCTCTTTGTAAAAAAGCTGAAGAAGCTGGTGTAATTTTAGCAATAGAACCACTCAATAGGTTTGAAACGGACTGCATAAATACCCTCGATCAAGCCGCAGATCTAATTGCAATGGTTGATAGTCCAGTTTTAAAAATACACATGGATACTTTTCATATGAATATAGAGGAAGCCAATTTTGAGGCAACCATCATAAAACACGCCAGATTAATTGGTCATATTCATGCGAGTGCTAGCCACCGTGGCCTGCTGGGTCATGATCAAGTTGATTGGAAAGAATTTTTTAATGCGCTTAAAAAAATAAACTATAATAGTGATATCGTAATCGAAAGCTTTACCAAAGAAAATAAGACTATCGCCAAGGCAGCCTCGATATGGCGCGATCTATATGATAGCCCCAAATACCTAGCCATGGAGGGCATTGCCTTTTTACATGCTAATCTATACTAAGATCAACTCTTCTTAAATTTTTAGTCTAATAAGTAACAAATGTTTTTCATTCGTATTATATTAGTTAGTGTATTATTTCTTGGACCATTTATCAGGGCATCTACTAATGATGGGTATATCTCATTATTTAATGGTAGTACACTTGATGGGTGGGATGGTGACCCTAGATTTTGGCGTGTAGAAAAAGGCTCAATTGTCGGCGAAACAACAACGAGTAGACCAAGCCTGAAAAATACATATTTAATCTGGAATGGTGGACTTGTGGATGACTTTGATTTGAAGATTGAGTTTAAATTACGTAACCATAACAGCGGGATTCAATATCGGAGTTTTCCATTAGATGGAGAAAGATGGGTAGTTGGTGGATACCAAGCGGATATCTCTGAAGACCCTGCTTGGATGGGTGCTGCATGGAGTGGCTCCTACAAGAACTTGTTAGCTAAGACTGGTGATAAAACGGTAGTAGGAGAGACATCTGAAGATTTAGAAGTTGTAGCACAAGTCGGAGATCTAAAAGAAATTGCGGGTGCAATTAATCTAAATGATTGGAATACTTATCACATAACTGCGCGTGGAAGTCAGTGTATACATAGAATAAATGGTATCCAAACAGCAGAGTTTTCAGAGTCTAGTATAGATCGACTAACAAGTGGATTACTAGCTCTACAATTGCACTCAGGTCCCCCTATGGAGGTTAGGTTTAGAAATATTAAGCTACGACCTATCAAGGCTGAGGATAGTAAAGAAATACTTTTTTTAGCTGGTAAGAAAAGTCATGGCTATGGTGCCCATGAACACAAAGCTGGTTGCCATTTGCTCGCACGCTGTATTAACGAGAGTGATTTAGCTGTTTCTGCTCAGGTCGTTACGGAGGGCAAATGGCCAGAGCCATGGACTGGATATAGGAAACCTGATTGTGTAGTTATGTATTGTGATGGTTTTCGTAGGCATATGGCAAAAAGTCATCAAGACAAGATTCAATCATTAGTAGATGCAGGAGTCGGAGTGGCTTGTTTACATTTTGGCGTAGAGGTGGAGCCGCTAGAACTAGGCTCTGAATTCCTTGATTGGATCGGAGGATACTTTGAAATTGGCTGGTCAGTAAATCCAACTTGGGAGGCTCAATTTAATGTATTCCCTGAACATCCTATTACACGTGGAGTCGTACCTTTTTCTATTCGTGATGAATGGTATTATCATATGCGCTTCAAGCCAAACATGGAAGGAGTCACTCCGATTCTTTCTACAATCCCTCCAGTAGAAACTTTGATCCTTCGTGCGGATGATAAAAAAAGAGGTATAAATCCAACTGTACTATCAAAAGTACAGTTGGGTGAGGCCCAACACATGGCGTGGGCCTATGAGAGGCCGAGTGGTGGTAGAGGGTTCGGCTTTACTGGCGGACATTTTCATAATAATTGGAAAGAGGATAATTTTCGTATGGTCGTACTGAATGCTCTTTTATGGTGCGCGCATGGACAAATTCCTACTTTTGGGGTGCCATCACGCACCCCAAGTGATATTGATTTAACTCTAAATCAAGACTTTCCAAAACCATCCACTAATAGTAAATCCAAATAAGCTTATATTATGCGACAACCAATACATATCCTAATAGTTGCTTTTATTGTTACTTTTATATCCACAAACTTTAGTATATTAGCTAATGCTGATGAAATGCCTCTCAAGGCGCTACTTGTGACCGGCGGTTGTTGTCATGACTATGACGAACAAAGAAATATATTACCAATGGCTGTGGACCTTAATTGTAAGGTTCCTGTGGAGTGGACAATATTACATCAACGCACAAAAGGTACTGATAACCTTCTGGAATTTTACAAGAATCCAGCATGGGCAGATGGGTATGATGTAGTCGTGCACAACGAGTGCTTTGCAAACGTTGGTAATGAGAATTATATTTCAGGTATATTGGCTCCGCATATACGTGGTGTTCCTGCGGTTTTAATCCATTGTACCATGCATTCTTACCGCACTGGTCCTGCTAGAGAGGATTGGTGGGAGTTTTGCGGCGCTCATTCTCCTGGTCATGGGCCCAAACATCCCTTTGAAGTTGAAGTTTTAGCTAAGTTACATCCAATAATGAAGGGTTTAGAGAATTGGACTACACCCAAAGGCGAACTTTATTTTATATCAAAAACATATCCTGGTGTTATTCCGCTTGCTCAATCTAAGTCGAATAAAACAAGCAAAATGCACATGAATATTTGGGCGCATGAATATGGACCAAAAAATACTCGAGTCTTTGCCACCACCATTGGGCATCATAATGAGACGATGCTTCAGCGCGAGTATATGGAATTGTTTACGCGTGGATTTTTATGGGCATCTGGACGAGCTGTCACAGAGAATTTAAAACAGTAATTTTGACAATTATGAAAGAATCCACTCAACGTCGTCAGTTTATTCGTACAGGTCTAGCAACTGGAGCTGGATTATTGTTCCTACCGTCTGGAAGCGTTTTTGGTAATACACCAAATAAAAGACTCAATATTGCTCTAATTGGTGCATCAGGTAGGGCCAAAGCTCATTATGCAACGCTACAAGACGAAAACGTGGTAGCAATATGTGANGTCAACAAATTGAATCTTCCAGANGNNANGAAGCAATTTCCTAAAGCTAAAGTGTATGAAGATTGGCGTAANTGCTTAGATCATCCNGGACTTGACGCAGTACTATGTTGCACACCNGATCATCACCACGCCTTCATTGCTAATTGGGCTATGAACAGAGATCTTCACGTATACATGGAAAAACCTCTGGCTATAACTGTTAATGAGGCGCGAGTCGTTCGTAATACTTATAAAAAAAAGAAACATATCCTTGCCACGCAAGTTGGTATGCAGCGACACGCCAACCCTAACTTTAATCGTTTGCGAGAATGTATTAAAGATGGAGTGATTGGAGAAATCAAAGAGGTCTATGTTTGGGGATGTCGTAAATTACCAAGGGAAGGTTATCTTAAGGCTGTAAGCGCAGTGCCTAGCACTTTGAATTGGAATTTATGGCTAGGGCCCTCACCAGAGCATCCATTTAATCCAGAATACGTTTCTAGAAATAATGGCTCAAATTGTCTTAATTGGAATATGTACTGGGATTTTGGTATTGGGCAAATGGGAGATATGGGTAGTCATACAATGGACTTAGCTTGGAATGCACTAGATGCTACCCTACCAAGCAGGATACGATCCACTTCTCCAGAAGTATATAATCCAGATGTTACTCCTGTTCACCTAACCACTAGTCTTATCTTGCCTAGCAATGATTGGCGTGAGGAAATACGTTGTACATGGTTTCAAGGTGGAGCTATGCCAAAATCTCCAATTGGATGGTTGGACCTTAACAAAATAGGTCATGGTGCTATGTTTAAAGGCAGCAAGGGCTTTGTTGTGTCTGATTTTACAAAGCGTTTAATTATACCGAACGGAAACACCAGTGATATGTCATACTATAAACCACGATCACAAAAAAACATTATTCAGAACCTTGGTAACTTTCAAAAGCAGTGGACACAGGCATGTAAAAATGGTGATCCTGAGAACACTGCCTGTAATTTTGAATACAGCGCTAATATGATTGAGAATATGTGCCTCGGGCTTGTAGCGTTTCGAGCAGGTAGCGAATTAGAGTACGATGGTTTGAGAGGAGTCATCACAAATAATTCTCGAGCGAACCAGTATCTATCCAAACCATATCGTAATGGGTGGTCTTTTGATGGATAGCTGTTTGTAAAAGTGGCTTTAACAGGATAATTATCATCAGTCTTAAATAATTTAAGACCTTATATTTCTAAAATTTCTACATTAATGTTTATTGTATAAGGCGCATCATTAACTCTAAAATTTACTTTTATATAATGTTATCTGTTATTTCTATTTTATTTTCTTTTTTCTCTATCTGTAGTTTATTTGCGGTTGTTTCTTCAGATACAAATAGCGGACTTGTCACTATTTATCCCGATGAGTATCCAGCAGCTTTGAGGAATCCGTTAAAAGGATATCGTCTAGATTCTTATAATAAATTAAGAGGTTACCCATATGTAACTTTGATTAGGGATTATATTAAGTGGAGTGATTTGGATAATGGAAGTGATAATGATTTAATTTCTAATATAAACACCTATTCAAAGCGTAAGTGGTCTAAATATGACAACACTGGGGTTAAAGTGATTCCACGTATTTATTTGGATTGGGACAAGGAGTTGGGAAATGAATATTGGCCGATCGATATGCAGGTAGGTGATTACTCTAGTTTAAAATTCAAAGAAAGAGTAGTTCGCCTAATCGAAGCGATCGGACAATGTTGGGATAATGATCCGCGTATTGCATGGATCCAAATGGGTATAATTGGATATTGGGGTGAGCATCATAACCCACACCCTAGTTCCAATATGCAGAAGATTTTGGGTAATGCTTTTGAGAAGGCATTTAAGAATAAACACATTTTAGTAAGGCATCCAGGAGAGTTTGAAGATTATGAATTTGGTATTTACTGGGATTCTTGGGCTCACCATGGGCAGACTTTTAAGCTCATGCATGGAGCTGGAATCGAGCGGTTAAACGCTCTTAAAGGTCGCTGGAAAAAAAGACCAATCGCAGGTGAGGCGGCATACAATTGGGGTGATTATAAACGACAACCAGGCGACGATCCCAACGACACTCTTTCTGATCCTGTTCATTGTGAGTTTTTTATAGATACTATTCGTAACCTACATTGTAGCGCACTTGGGTGGGTATCATTATATGACGCTACTAATCCTAAGGTAGTTAAGGGTGCTGAGAATGTTCAACGTGCATTTGGATATCGCTTCGTAGTAGAGAGATTTTCATATACCTATCACGTCCATGAAGGGGGGACATTTAGCATCAACTTTAGAATTAAAAATACTGGATCTGCTCCATTTTACTATAAGTGGCCTGTAATGCTTAATTTGCTCGACCATGAAAGTAGGCAGGTAGTCTGGAGTCGTCCAATTGATAGAGTTGACATACGCGACTGGCTGCCTGGAGACGATTGGGATGAAGCAACTAACAAGTACCAACTTGCCGCTGCTAGTCACCGCGTATCGACGAATATTAAACTACCAGAACACAGTATTTTACCAGAGGGTAAGTATATAGTCGCTCTTTCTATCCCTGACCCAGGTGATGAAACTTTAGGTATACGCTTAGCTATCAAAAATTACTTTGATGGAGATTATCATCCGCTTGGTTTTATGGGCTACGGACAAAACTCTCCAAGCACAGCCCAGCTAAACGTGGATTCTTTCGATGATCCAATGAATCCTTAGCTACTTAATGTAATGTACTTTTTTAATTTATTAAGAACATACTACTTAGCTAAGTTTTGTTTAGCTTCTAGTTTGTTTGCATCCAGTCCAAATATTCTATTTATCGCCATTGACGATATGAATGACTGGGTTGGGTATTTGTCCGGTCATCCTCAAGCGCGCACGCCTAACTTAGATCGGTTAGCAAAACAGGGGGTATATTTCACGCGAGCATACTGCAACGCACCAAGTTGTAATCCCTCTAGGGCCTCTGTGTTACTTGGTAAGCATCCGAATTCGACAGGATTTTATAGTAACCCATTACCTCGAGAATTGGCTCCTAAGGAAGGTAATAAATCGATTGATTTGCGCCGGTTTTATCCAAATAAACTCACCTTACCCCAGTATTTTAGTCAGAATGGTTATAGTACTTTTCGTGCAGGAAAAATTTTTCATTATTGGGGGGACTGGGAGAACATGAAAATTAAAAAGCGAGACCTATCTTTTGATGTACACACATACGGAGGAGGTAGGCGGATAAAACCAAAAAATTATTTAAGTGGTATTGATTTCTCTTGGTCTTTCACCAAAGAAGGGGCACTTTCTTATATGGATTGGGGTGCAATTGATGAGCCGTATGAGAGATTCGGTGAGTATAGCCGAGCGTCTGCTATTATTAAAGAGATAAATCGCGAGCATGATCGCCCATTCTTTGCTGCACTTGGATTTTATTTGCCGCATCTACCTTGGTATTATCCAAAAAAGATTTTAGAAGATGCTGCTTTATCGCACATACGTAATGTGGACGATGTCCTCTTGCCGCTAGTGCTTAGTAGTAATGACGGAGATGACATTGATGACTTACCAAAAATTGGTAAAAAAATAGCTTGGGGAGGATTGAAACCGCGATCTCTTAATCATGAGAAGTCGTATCGTAATTGGCACGATGCGATTACAGCAGAAAATAAGTGGCAAGAGGCAGTACAAGCATATCTAGCCAGTGTCTATTTCATGGATTTACAGCTTGGTAGGACTCTAGATGCTCTGGAAAAAAGTCTACATGCTAATAACACAATAATTGTTTTATGGAGCGACCATGGATGGATGTTAGGCGAAAAAGAGGCATGGCGGAAATACCGACCATGGGAACAATCCGTACAATCGAATCTAATTATCAAAGCTCCCAAATTACCAGCCCGTGAAATTAACAGTCCTGTTGAATTACTAAGCATATGGCCAACCTTAACTGATTTAGCTGGTTTACCTATGAAAAGTGATCTCGACGGACGATCATTATTGTCGCTAATGAAAGATCCATCACAAGCTTGGGATTTCCCAATTATAACCGCTCACTTAGACGAAAGTGGCAATGGTGGTTGGCAGTCAGTGCGCACTGATCGTTTTCGCTATATTAAATATCTAAAAACAGGTGATGAAGAGCTTTACGATCATCACAATGATCCTAATGAGTGGTATAATTGTGCGCATTTAGATAAATATACAAATATATGTAATAACTTCGCGGCAATGATCCCCGAAAAGTTAACGTTGCTAGGAAGCTGGAAAAAAGCGGACCGACAGGTAACCGCCCACAACCAACACATCAAATAGCAAGCACATAGAGTTTTCCTTTACGAATATTCGCAAATAACCTAATTATCATAACTAGATAGATTAAACTACCAGTATTTTTGCTTTTAGTAAGTATTATAATGAGTCAAATTATTCATCCGTGTTTTCTTAGTCGTTCGAATACCCAGCTAAAGTACTATCGTAAACACATGAAAACTTACGGTTTTACCTTAATTGAGTTACTTACAGTAATTGCAATTATTGGTGTTCTTGCGGCTATATTAATACCTGCAGTACTGTCTATGAGGACTAAATCTTGGCATGTTCAGAGCGCAAATAATCTTAGGCAAGTATATGCTGCAAGTCAGTTATACGCGCTCGATCATGATATGTATTTACCCAATTCGTGGGTTGAGGCCATTGAAGGTGAAGATAATAATCGAGCTCAAAGTTCTTGGAAAAAACTACTTTATGAAGGAGGTTACGTAGGTGAAAATCCAAGCGGTGTTAATCATCTGGAAGTTTTAGGATCTCCTGTTCAGCGTAATTTATGTCCCTCTCAAACGATTAATCATATTCCACCTAGACTGGTAACTTTTGGAATGAATAATGTAACCATGTTATCTGCAGAAGAAAATTATGGGGTAAAAACACATGATTTTATCTCTCCAGCACGTACGATTTTATTTTCAGAGGGTCACCTAGTAGCTGGCGATGATTGGTTTTCAGCAGGAATTTCTGCTAGTAAGCTACCAAATAATGTAGATAATGTTGTAAATTTTATTTACGCTGATGGACATATTGGAATGCTTCCAATTGAAGAATTTCCTAAAGTAATCGGTGCGCCATATTCTGATTCATGGTATTTTTGGAAAGGATTTCTAGATTAATTTTTTTACTATCAAACGTTTAATTCTAGTATTTTTTATATGCGCTCACGCTAGCATCCAGGCATTCCATAGTTCAGATGAAATTACTTCATTAGCGCGGACACCTCCGCTTGGTTGGAATAGTTTCGATAGTTATGGAGTGTATCTACATGAAGATGCCGCTATACAGAATTTGGAGGCAATGGCGGTTAAACTGAAACCACATGGCTATAAGTACTTTGTTATCGATAACGGCTGGTTTGGTGAGTATATATTGCAAACTGGCACTAAGTATCCAGCCGAGAAACATGCAAGTGACGTACGGATAAATGAGTATGGCTACTTTTTGCCCTCCAAAGTATATTTTCCAAATGGCCTCGATGCTATCGCGAAGCGGTGCAAAGAATTAGGGATTAAATTCGGCTTGCATTTGATGCGAGGAATTCCTCGTAAAGCATATGAATTAAATCTTCCTATAAAAGGTACGCCTTACACTGCACGTGATATAGCCAACACAAATCCCAAAGAAAACTGCACTTGGTGCACTTACAATTACGCTGTAGACATGAGTAAACCAGGAGCACAAGAGTGGTATGATGGCTTGATACAATTTATTGCAGACATGGGTGTGGAAATGATCAAATACGATGATATTGTATCACACCCAGATGAGGTAGAAGCGGTTGCTAAAGCTATAAAAAAGACACAAAAGCCTATTTTACTAAGTCTTTCTCCTGGAGGAAGGGTTGATCCAAGCGCTATTGAATTTTTTAAACTTGGTAATATGCTTCGTGTTACTAAGGATGTCTGGGATGAACAAACTTATATAGACGAATGCTTTACTGCCTGGCGCAAGTGGAGTGGAACCGAAGAAGAGGGATTTTGGATAGACATGGACATGATACCCTTTGGGCAACTACAGTTAATGTCGCCCCCAGGAAAAGATACTTCCCGCTCTGTATTTGCAAAAGGTGATATTGCCTTGTCGGGGAAGGGGGTAAGACGCTGGTCGCAGCTTTCTGACTCACAAATGAGAACTTTTATTTCAATGCGTGCTCTAGCAGCATCACCTTTGATGATGGGAGGAGATTTGCCTAGCTTGGATGATTTTTCTTTAGCGCTTATCACTGACCCAGATATGTTGGCTTGCAACCAAAATGGCGTTATGGGTTTTCTGGTGTACGAAAATGGGGGTATCGAAACATGGAAATCACTCGAAAAAGGACAAATATGTAGTGGTTGGATCGGAGTTTTTAATCGCACAGAGAAATTAATATCTGTTACTGTAAACAGTGCATTGCTTGGGCTTGAACTGCATACAAATTATACATTACTAGACATTTGGGAGGATCGACTTCTAAATGCAGGAAGTAGAGTACAAATAGAACCGAATGGCGTTCTTTTTATAAAGTTCAGCGGATAATTTCAGACTTATGCATAAAAGTATTTCTATCAGAAATTTAGTCTTCTTATTTTCGTTTTTTAGTTTTGGTTTTATTTGTGCCAATACTGCTAATCAGCCCAACATCATATATATTTTAGCAGATGACTTAGGGTATGGAGATTTAAGCTTTTTAGGTCAGAAGCATTTTCGAACGCCTAATATTGATCAGTTAGCTAAAGATGGAATGTTTTTTACAGACCATTATTCTGGTAGTACGGTCTGCGCTCCTTCTCGTGCTTCATTACTAACAGGATTACACACTGGACACGCTCCAATTAGAGGTAATCAAGAAGTCTTACCAGAGGGGCAGTACCCGATGAAGGAGGACACCTTTGTTATACCCAAGATGCTAAAGGCAGTTGGATATACTACAGGAATTTTTGGCAAATGGGGGTTGGGCTCACCGGATTCCACTAGTGAACCTTTAAAAATGGGATTTGATCGATTTTATGGATATAATTGCCAACGTATTGCTCACCACTACTACCCCTATTTTCTCTGGAATGATGATTCAGTTGAAGTGCTTTGGGACAATTTCGGCATGGAAACTGGTAGTTATGCTCCAGATCTAATTCACGATCAAATGCTTGGTTTTATTGAGACAAATAGCAAGCACCCCTTCTTCTGCTTTTACGCAATTATACAACCTCATGCAGAAATGTTCGCACAAGAAAAATATATGCAAAAATATCGAGGAAAGTTTATGCCCGAAAGCTCGTTTAATGGAACCGACAGTGGGAAGAATTACCGTAGGTTTGCCTACGGATCGCAACCAGAGGCTCATGCTGCCTTTGCTGCCATGGTTCACTGCATTGATGATTATGTTGGCGATATTGTTAACAAACTCGAAGTATTAGGTATACAGGATAATACTATGGTTGTATTTACATCGGATAATGGTCCGCACTCGGAGGCTGGTCACGATCCAGAGTACTTTGACTCTAATGGACCATATCGAGGTAAGAAGCGCGACCTGTACGAGGGTGGAATACGTGTGCCGATGATTGTTAAATGGCCTTCTGTAGTAGATGCTGGTAGTTGTACTAATCATGTATCTGCCTTCTGGGATATATTTCCAACACTAGCAGAGATTACTAGTCAGTCAGTTCCGGAGAATCTTGACGGTATCTCATTTTTGCCGACGCTACTTGGGAGTAATGAGCAAGTGCAGCACGAATACTTATATTGGGAGTTTCATGAATTAAAGGGTCGACATGCAGTGCGTAAAGGAGACTGGAAAGGTGTTCGTTATAATGTATCCACTCATCCTAACTCTCCAATAGAGTTATATAACCTTTCGTCGGACCCAGGTGAAAAAACTAATCTAGCGGATCAGTTTCCGTCTATTGCTAATGATCTTAGTAAAATATTATCTAGTGCTCGCACAGTTCACGAACATCCAAATTTTAACTTCCCACTGCGCAGGTAGTATATGAGGTTCGTTTTTTACGCGGTTGTATTAACAATCTATTCGCTACCACTGGTTGTTTCTGCGGAGCGTTTACCGAACATATTATGGATAATAGCCGAAGATCTTTCTCCCTTCTTTGGCTGCTACGGAGATAGGGTCAATTATAGGCACACCCCTACCGTAGATCAATTGGCATCACAAGGTATATTATATACCAATGCATATGCAACATCTCCAGTATGTTCTTCCAGTCGTTCTGCTTTTATTACAGGTATCATGCAGACTAGTATTGGAGCACATCAACATCGGTCTAGTCGCGCTGCAGAGGGTCTAGTTGTACCTATAAAACAGCGCATTGAACTACCCGAAGGCATTCAAACGATACCTGAATTGTTTCGCGAGGCAGGATACTATACTTTTAACAGCGGTAAAGATGATTATAATTTCCACTATGATCGAAGAGCTCTCTACACGGTTGGAACTTCTGAGAATTATCAAGCAGGAATGAATGGATGGCAGGGTAATCGAGCTGAACACTGGAAATCCTTCACTCATGGAGTTTGGAATGAACGTAAAGATAAGAATCAACCTTGGTTTGGACAGATTCAAATAGATGGAGGGAAAGGAGATAGACGCTACCTTCAGCAATCAAATTTTATCGAGGATCATTCTGTAGACCTGCCTCCATATTTTCCAGATACTCCAGCGGTTCGTCATGCGTGGGCTATTCATTACAATAATGTACGTGGTTCAGATATAAGAATTTCACAAATCTTGAATCAATTAGAGGCTGATGGAGAAATGGATAATACCATAATATTCTTTTTTTCAGATCATGGGCATAATACATCTTTGCGACACAAGCAGTTTTGCTATGAAGGTGGATTGCTAGTTCCACTCATTATTAAAGGATTTCACTATTCCATTAAGCCCGGGCATGTTGTAAATGACCTAGTGAGCTTACTAGATGTTTCTGCTACATCACTAGCTTTAGCTGGAATTAAACTTCCTAATTATTTAGACGGACAGAATTTACTTGGAAAAGATTATACGCCTGTTAGCTATGTGATCGGTGCGCGCGATCGATGTGATTATACCATTGATCGCATACGTACGGTTCGAACCAAGCTGTATCGATACATACGTAATTATTTCCCAGATCGACCACTTATGCAGCCTGCTTACCGTGATGAAAGACCGGCATCAGTTGATATGCACCAGCTTTTTAAGGAAGGTAAGCTTAACAAATACCAAGCAGATCATTGGTTTGGTATACGCCCTACCGAAGAGCTATATGATATGCAAGTTGACCCACATCAAATTATAAATTTGGCTACGCATGATGCATATAAAAAAGTTTTAATTGATCATCGTAATATCTTGCTAGACTGGATAGATAAAACTAATGATAGAGGACGTTATCCAGAAGATGAGGCTCAGCTAAAAGCAACTTATGATCTCTGGAAAGATCGCGAGATTTTTAAGAATGCTGAAACTAATCCTGAATACGATAAGTTTCGATAATGTAAAACTGTGTCGCTAATTAACGTTATACTAACTACACTTAAACTGCGCCTAAATGTTAAAAACTATTATGTATTATAAACTACCGCAATTACTTACTGCATACATTTTATCGCTTATTTTTATGGCTACACTGCATGCAAAGTTACCTGATATTTCAAAAATGAACATACTATTCCTGTGCCCAGAAGACTGGTCTGCTGCAGCTATAGGAGTTTACGGTAATTCTAGTGTACTAACACCCAACATTGATGAACTATCGAAAAGTAGTACATTATTTACGAAAGCGTATTGTCAAAATCCAGTATGCAATCCTTCACGTAGCTCTTTTAATACTGGGTTAAGGCCCGAAACAACAGGTGTATATGGCAACCCTTACAATTTCGAAAAGGTGATTCCTCTATGGGCTACCACCGTCGGCGAAACTTTAAGAAATCATCCAATTAAGACATATATGGTTGGTAAGTTATTTCATCATAATTGGGAAGCAACTCGTCAATCAGGTGCGTACGATGGTATTTTTGGCAGTCCTCCTGATGGATATCAAGGTCGAGTATTGAAGTACTCCGTTCCTAAGGGAACACCTCAGAATCCTCCCAGAAGATGGACTTATACTTCCGATTTAGAATGGGATACAAAAATGATAGAAGCCATGAAAATTCGAAAGAAACTGTGGGCTAATTCTGAAAAGGGCTCTAAACAATGGAATAGAGGTCGCGAAGTTTTTCAAAGTCTACAAGCTGAAGTGATTGGCGATAGCGGAGACATTGCAGAGCGCAACCCAGATGGAAAAAAAGCACGTGTTGTCGCTGAATTAATTCGAGAGTGTAGTCAAACAGGCGAACAGTTCTTCATAACCTATGGAAGTAGTCGACCTCACACTCCGCTCATCGCTCCAAGTAAGTACTTTGATCTATATGATCCTAGTAAGCTAAATATTTCACCTGCTACTAAAGATAAGGATATCAACATACCTCCAGTTGCAAAGCGCTTTGGTAGAAACTGGGACATATTTAAATTACGAGATGAAACTACTGAAACGGCACAAGCAGCAATTCATGCTTACTATGCCTGTGCGAGTTTTATTGATGATCAAATAGGTTTAATATTATCCAGTTTAGAAGATTCAGGTCTAGCCGACAACACTATCGTAATATTTACTTCAGATCATGGCTTTCATCTAGGAGAGCACGGTATGTGGAGTAAAATTAGTCTATTTGAACAATCCACTCGTGTCCCATTAATAATAAAAATTCCTGGAGTAACAAATGGTTCTATCTGCGAAGAAATTGTTGAGTTGGTGGATCTATATCCATCCTTTTGTGACATCTTAGGAATAGACTTACCTCATGACAAATTAGAGGGAATATCTTTTTTGCCTCTAATTGTAGATCCTGAAAAAAGCTGGAAAAAGGCTGCATTTACGAGTTGTCGCCAAGGTTCTTACATGGGTCGTTCGGTACGAACAAAGTCGCATCGATATACTGAATGGGTGAATATTAAAGAGAAAGATCAGGTCAATGCCCGCGCACACTTTACCGAGCTATATAATTTGGATGTAGATAATTTAGAGCAGAATAATTTAGCGGACACACCGGATTATGCATTGTTACAAACAGAAATGTCTAGCATTCTTAAAGGAGGATGGATGCAAGCCTTGCCTACAAACGTCATGCATGAATAGTTAATTATGTATATACTTTGACTGATTCAAACAGTTGATGCCTACAAATTTCATAGACTTAATTTAATGGCTATTGTGCGATAATTTAAACTTTTATTTAAGTCCTAGTATATCGTTGATTTGTCTATTAACTCTATATTTGATTTCTTTCTCATACATTCATTTGTGATTCAAATGCCCCTTTTATATGATTCTTATTAAGTACCACCATAGGTTTAAGGTTGTATCACTTTTCTTGTGTTCCTTTATGCTGCTTTCTGCAGCCTATAGAGCTTCAGGTTTTGCAGCTAAAGATGTAAGCATTTTTCAGCCATCTGAGTCATTTGAACTTATACTAGAAGAGGATGAATTTTGGTGGGGCGGTTTGAGTGTAGATGGATTTAGGATGCCCTATAGCATTAATACTCAATTAACTCGTAATCTTCTTGGCGACAACAGGGGCAACCAAGCTAGTCCCATTTTAATTTCTTCCAAAGGCCGCTATGTATGGTCAGAAGAGCCTTACGAGTATTCTTTCAAATTAGGAACACTCTACATTAGCAATTCGGTTGGAGAGGTAAAACTTATAGATGCTGGAGATACTTTAGCTCAGGCTTTTGAGTCTGCATCTAAGAATTTTTTCCCGTCTAATGGTCAAATACCAGATCCTCTTTTATTCACAGCTCCGCAATACAACACATGGATTGAGTTAATCTACAACCAAAACGAAGATGATATTCGTGCTTATGCAGATGCTATTAATAGTAATGGATATCCTTCCGGAGTGATGATGATTGATGATAACTGGCAAAAAAGCTATGGTGATTGGAGATTTAGAGCAGATCGGTTTAAGGACCCTAAGGGTATGATACAATATCTCCATGATGGTGGGTTTAAGGTTATGATGTGGATTTGCCCGTTCGTTACGGCAGATACCGAGACTTTTCGTTATCTAGCAGCAGAGGGTATGTTACATCTTGATCCGCAGCGTACTCAAAAAATACTGTGGGCGAATACAAAAAATAAGGCAGCAGTAATACGTTGGTGGAATGGGGCAAGCGCGATGTTAGATCTTAGTAATCCTTCAGCGGTTGCATGGATTGAAGGAGAACTGGATCACCTAGTTGAGGAATATGGAGTCGATGGTTTTAAGCTAGATGCTGGTGATGCTGGCTTTTATAAATCTGGCATTATTTCTTTTAATGAAAATGCAATAGCTAATGATCATACAGAATATTTTGGTAGGTTAGGTCTTAAGTATCCATTGAATGAATACAGAGCATCATGGAAGATGGCAGGGTTGCCTTTAGCGCAGCGTTTACGAGACAAAACACATGACTGGGAAGATCTTACTCAGTTAATTCCTGGAATGATTGCTCAAGGTTTAATGGGATATGCTTATACATGCCCTGACATGATAGGAGGAGGGGAGTATCAATCTTTTCTAAAGCTGGATACGATTGATCAAGAGTTAGTTGTTCGTTCCTCGCAAGTCCATGCACTTATGCCAATGATGCAGTTTTCAGTCGCCCCCTGGCGCGTCTTAAGTCCAGCTAACAATGTTATATGTAAAGATATGGCGATTTTACACGCACAGTTTGGTGAGGAAATCTTAAGCTACGCAAAACAATCTTCCCTTACTGGTGAACCGATAGTAAAGCCAATGGCATGGTTTTGGCCAGATGCTGGATATGAAATGATACAGGATCAGTTTATTTTAGGTAATAATCTCCTAGTAGCCCCTGTTATACGCAAGGGCGCGAGAACACGTGAAGTAGTCATCCCAGAAGGAACATGGGACGGTGATGATGGCTCTACGATCACAGGTCCAATCACAATCAAGATTGATGTACCGCTAGAACGCTTACCTTATTACCGTTTAAGACCTTCTGTTTGATTGTTTTCTGTTATCTCTGAATTATTTATGACTACTTGGATTTTCATTTCATTTATTAGTTTCACGATCTTTGCTGCTCTCCTTACTTGGTTGATTACAAGGCTTGATGAAAAATCTAGTTCGGATGGATTTTTTCTCGGTGGACGCTCGCTATCATTTCCGATCATCGCTGGATCTTTGCTGCTGACAAACCTATCGACCGAGCAAATGGTCGGCTTGAATGGTGCAGCTTTTAATGATGGTCTGAGCGTGATGGCTTGGGAGGTAGTAGCAGTCATTGCTTTAATAGTAATGGCTTTATATTTCCTGCCTAAATTCCTTAAGGGTGGAATCACTACGGTACCTCAATTCCTAGAGCTACGCTATGACCGAGGTACGCAGACAATAGCTAATTGTATTTTCTTGTTTGCGTACACTTTTTTGCTTCTACCAATTATTCTTTACAGTGGCGCTGTTGGTTTGTCTCACATGATGGATCTACAGACTCTAACTGGTATCAATGAACCGGTAGCTATATTAGGTAAAATCTATGAACCAGAATTTCTAATCCTTTGTCTAACAGTTGTAGTGATCGGAGTACTAGGATTACTGTATTCACGTTTTGGTGGATTGCGTACTTTGGCAGTATTAGATACAATTAACGGCGTGGGCTTACTTCTTGGAGGTATGACTATCGCTTATTTTGCGCTCAACAAAGTAAGCGCTGGACAAGGAGTGCTGGAAGGATGGAGTATTCTTCGTGAAGCCGCCCCCGATCGTCTATCATCGATTGGACAAAGTGATCAAAGTGTACCATTCTCCACTTTATTTACAGGCGTCGCACTTTTAAACTTATTTTACTGGTGCACCAATCAGCAGATTATTCAGAGAACATTAGGCGCTCGTAATTTGGCAGAGGGTCAAAAGGGGGTACTTCTCACTGGAGCACTAAAGCTGCTTGGGCCGATTTACTTAGTTATACCCGGTATTATCGCCTTTCATCTATATAAGGACACTGGTATTGGTGCTGATTTGGCCTATGGGAAATTAGTATTTGATGTTTTGCCTGTTCCACTCACCGGTTTCTTTGCTGCAGTAATGGTCGGTGCAATTTTGAGCTCTTTTAATGCTGGCTTGAATAGCACTTCTGCACTCTTCAGCTTGGGGCTATACAAAAGCATTATCAAAAATAGCGATGAAAAACAAATGGTCCGCGTCGCAAAAGTATTTGTAGTTTGCATAGCATCTCTTGCAATGGTGATCGCGCCAATGCTCGCCGGACAAGCCAGTATATTCGGCTACTTGCAAAAAATGAATGGTATTTATTTTATACCCATTTTTGCAGTTGTTGTTGTTGGTCTATTAAATCGAAAGGTTCCTTCGTTTGCTGGACAAATGGGACTAGTAGTGGGTATAGTTGTCATAGCTTCTGGTTATTTCTATCCCCCATTTGCGAGCTCTTTAAACTCCGCAGGTATTCATGAGTTTCACTTTTTAGGCATAGTATTTGCACTTCTTGTTTCACTCATGTTGCTAACTAGTATTGTGGCGCCTCGGTTGGAGCCATGGAAAATGGTATACACCAAGGAAGTTGACCTAACTCCATGGCACGGAGCGAAGAAAGTAAGTCTAGTACTCTTTATTCTAGTTATTATGATTTATGCTGCATTCGCCGTATAAATTATTATCGTTTGTAAATACTAATTAGAACGCTGGTATTAGTGTAAGTGAGTAATGATTAAATACATGTTTTCATTTATCTTATTTGTATTATTTTTAATGCGATCGGTAGCCTTTTGTTTTAGCTATGCAGATCCCACGCCTTTTGGTGATGATACAAACTATGCCTTAGAATCTGATAATGCTGCAGTAGGCCAGTGGTGGGATGCTAAACTGGATCGTGGAATGACTGGATATGATCGAAGAGCAGCAGAGTGGTTCCAGTCTATAGATCGAAAAGATGTACTAGCATTCGCTTTATATACGCATGATCACAAAGTGCTAAAGCTTAGCGCTCAATGTTTTCCTCTTTTACCAGATGAGCCGAAGGTAATGTCCCTCGAATTAAAGATAAATAATCATTGGGTTAAGGTACAAAGTCAGCCAGTCGTTTATCCAGGATGGTCTGCTCATTTTCGATTAGAAGGCTGGGATGCCTCCAAAAATGTAGCCTATCGCCTCTCTCTAGGAGAGTTATCGAGTTTTGATGGCTTATTTCGACGCGACCCTAAGGATAAGGATAGTATTTGTATAGCATCCTTAAATTGTAACTCTCCGGTAGATAAAGAATTTGATACGCGTCTACTGACAGTACAAAATTTAAAACACCACAATCCTGACCTACTATTTTTTGCTGGGGATCAAAACTATACTCATGATGAAGCAACCTATGGATGGTTGCAGTTTGGTGTGCAATTTGCGGAAGTTATGAAGGATCGTCCGACAATTTGTATACTCGATGACCATGATGTAGGTCATCCTAATATATGGGGTGAAAGCGGAAAAGTATCTATTGGTACAAAAGGAGCGGCAGATGGAGGTTATATGTTCCCAGCTGATTTTGTACGTATGGTTGAAAGACAGCAGACATGGCATCTTCCAGAACCTTTTGACCCGACTCCCATTAAACAAGGAATAGGGGTCTACTATACAGATTTAAACATAGGAGGGCTCAGTATAGCTATATTAGAAGACCGTAAGTTTAAATCGGCTCCAATTGGTAATATTCCCCAAATGGGTCCACGACCAGACCATATAACTAATCCTAAATACGATCGCAGTGCTGTAGATCTACCTGGGTTAACACTACTCGGAAAACGCCAACTTGATTTTCTTGATGCATGGGCCAGAGATTGGACTGAAGCTGAAATGAAGGTAGCTGTATCGCAAACTGCTTTTTGTGGCGCAGTACATATTCATGGCAACGAGAATGCTTCTCGTCTATTGGCTGACCTTGATTGCAATGGTTGGCCACAAACGCCACGCAACGAGGCATTAAGAGCATTACGCCGTGCACATGCTTCACATTTATGTGGAGATCAACACCTCGCCGTTACAGTACAACACGGCATAGACAATTACAGAGATGGTCCTTATGCATTTACGGCTCCTGCGATCGTTAATACTATTTATGGTAGATGGTGGCACCCTGAAGATGAACAGCAGGGTGGTGGCAAGCCAATAGACAGTCCACATCCCTGGGTAGGCGATTATCTCGATGGATTGGGTAACAAAATAACCATGCATGCATACGCAAACCCGCAGAACCGAAAAGTTCGTGAAAAACGCGGTGATGGCTATGGTTTAATTTACTTCCATAAGCCAACCGGTACAACTACTTTTGAATGTTGGCCCCGTTTTGTAGATGCAAGTAGTCCTAAGGCTACTCAATACTCAGGTTGGCCTATATCATTTAATGCATTAGAAAACGACGGACGAGATCCAATAGGATATCTTAGTACAGTGAAGTTACCATTCGAAAATAATGTGGTTGCACTGATTAAGGAATCGTCTGGTGAATTAATTTATTGCTATCGGGTACGAGCTGACAAGTTTACTGCACCTGTGTATACAAATGATAAATATACACTTAAGGTCGGCAGAAACATTGCTGACATTACTCTTCTAAAAGGAGCTACTCCCAATCTTTAACTATGAAAATCACAAGCCTGCTACTAACCTTACTTATATTAACAACTAATTGTTTTAGTTTAAATACTGAAAAACCAAATATTCTATTTATCGCTATTGATGACCTTAATGATTGGGTAGGAGTTTTTGGCGGTAACTCTCAAGTAAGAACACCAAATTTAGATCGGTTCAATGCGAATGGAGGAATGGTAATGTCTGACGCGCATGTACCATCAACTGTTTGTTGTCCTTCGCGCTCTGCAATACTTACCGGCAAGTTTCCCCATAATACTGGGGTTTATGGAAACAAAAACAACCTCCGAAACGCGCCATTGGCAAAAGATCTACTTACTATGCCACAATACTTTAGTAAACATGGATACCACACACTAACTCGAGGAAAGATTTTTCATGTACATCCATCAAATGATGGTCCGCGCGGTGACCAAGGCCAGTGGGCGTTTGATGAATGGTCCGATGCAAAAGGATGGGTGCCACCGCTAGGTGATCAACGTCCTACTAATGGATTACCGAATTTACCCAATGATAAGAAAAATTACCATTCAATCGGCTTTGATTGGGGTCCAACAGTGGGCAATGATGAGACTAAAATGAAGGATTACTGTACTGCTTTATGGGCAGCTGAGCAGTTTCAGAATCGTCAATTTGATAAGCCTTTCTTCATGGCGGTAGGTATCAGCAAACCACATCTTCCGTGGCATGTTCCGCAGAAGTATTTTGATATGTATCCATTGGATGATATCATATTACCAGAAGTTATTCTAAATGACCTTGATGATATCATAAACAAGTGGGGAAAACCAGTTTCTGCGCATTCTACGTGGCTACGCGTGGAAACTTATGGCCAACGACACAAAGAGGCAGTGCAAGCTTATCTAGCTACAATCACATTCGTTGATGATTGTATCGGCGTACTACTAAACGGTCTCGAACAGAGTCCTTATTCCGAAAACACTATTATCATGCTATGGAGCGACCATGGATGGCACTTAGGAGAAAAACAGCGCTATGGGAAGACCCAGCTTTGGCAAGAAACATGCCGCGTTCCGTTTATGGTTAAGGTTCCCGGAGTTACGCCTGATAACGCGGATTGTAAGGGTATCGTTAATTTGATAGACATGTATCCAACACTTATTGAGCTTTGTGGAATTCCAAAAAACCTGGATAACGATGGGCGTAGCTTTGCTGAGTTGATACGCAATCCAAATATGGAGTGGAAGGAACCCATACTGTCTGATTATAATTATGGTGGTCATCGCATATATGATGGACGCTACAGTTATATCGTATTTGAAAAGGCAGGCACTGAAGAATTATACGATCACAAAGTTGACCCAATGGAATGGAATAACTTGGTTCGTATGCCAGAATATGCACAAACTTTGGAACGACTAAAAAAATATATTCCACTCGTACGTCAGCAAGAGGGACCTAGAAATTAGTCATTTGATAGATTAATAAAAACTACAAATAACCATGCGCTTAAACCCACCCATTATTACCGTATTTTATTTCATATTAGGATGTATCTTGTTTGCAGAAAGCACTACCGCACGGATAGAGTTTACTGCTGATCAAGGCTATTCTGATGGTCCGCTTCATTCTAATATTAACTGGTTAGCGCCAGATCGTAATGTTTGGACAGTGGATTCCTTAACTGGTATACTTACTATAACTAATCAAAACAAATGGGCTAGGGCTTTATATAATGTGCCAAATTTAAACCTTAACACTAATAAATATACTTGTACCGAAACATTTTCGATATCCTTCAAAAAAGGCTCTTCTGCAGTAGTATCTAACGGAGCTTTACCGTTAGGGATAATAGCCCTTTGTAATAAGGATAAAAATCCTGAATTTATAGGCGCATGTATAAGACAGATAAAAAGCAATCGATTTAACTTCAGCATTATTGCAAAATTAAATGGTAAAAATGATAATCGTTTCAGCCGTTCATTCGATGGCACACTCTTAGGCTTATCTATTGATGAGAGTGGCAACTGGCTTGATACTGACTCAGATCAATTAAGGTTCGAATTTACCCTAAAATATAATGGAGATCAATGGGTTCAGGTGTTATCTTTAAAAAATATTACAACTGAATCTAGCATAGAAACAATTACTCATGTACTAAAAGATGACGACAATAGTTTCGTCAAATCGGATCAAGCACTACTGCTTGGATCTTCAAACTTACGAGGAAATGACATAGCATTTAAGATCAGTACTATCACCTTAAAGAACTAGGGACTACTCTTTCCGTAAACTTCTACCTCAATGTAGTGATTCATATCGTTAGAAGTGTTGCCGTTACTGTAGAGACGGACATATCTGGCTTCAGTGCCTTCAGCATTAATTAGCTTCCCAAAGCGTGACTCAACATATGGAAAGTCGCTTCCCTTGCCTAATTCAGAAGAGTTGTCGTAATCATTGTTAAACAGAGTCGTAACGTTACTCGCGAAATTAGCATCATTAGACACTTGCACTACAACGTCGTGGTAAGCGCGCTTTTGTGAGTGATAGTGCCAAATCCATATCGCATTTATAACGGACGGTGCTTGAAGGTCAATTTGTATCCACTGCAAACCGTCCATTAATTCTACGAAGTAACCTTCGCCTGCATCCTTGTCACCATCAGTAATATACTCAAGCTCACCGATAATAGGGAAATCATCACTTGCGGCTATTGGCATACCGATTGATAATAAATCTGTATTGTTAGGAACTAAGATGGTAGGAGCTTTTTGCGGCGCTAGTTCTAAATTTGGTACCTTAATTGGTTGCGGAGTACCTTCGATTAGTTCGGGTGGTATTTGAGTAGTTAATGAAACACTTTCCTCAGAAATAGTTACACTCGAAGTAGTGCCCTCATCCAATGAAAGATTCTGGTTTTTAGAGTCATTACATCCAAAAAATGCAAAGACACAGATGATTGAAATAATATTGGCTATTGCTCTCATGTCTTAGGTTTGTAAATGCTCATCACTGAAGTGTATTATTTCCTTCGTTTCTGCTGCCACATTAACCCAATAAATCGGCGCTTCTGATTCAAATGCGTGACGTGCATTGCAGGTAAGCTCAGCATTGCCACGAATCGATTCTAAAAAATTCTCAATGTGTGGTTGATGTGGCGGTTTGTTAAATCCTCCCGGTAGAGTGTATTTATCAGGTGGAGCAGATTCGTAAGAAGCTATGACATCGGAATCAGTTTTTGTGGGGACTGCTGCTTCTTTATTTAGATATCCGCGTGTGACCAAATCATCCCATTTACTCGAATCAGCCCCAGATTCCTTATAGATATTCGTGAATGCTTCTCTTTCGGATATTTCTATAGTACCGTCTGTACCCATGAATGATTCGTAATAACCTCCACCAGCACTAGTAGTGGTCAATACTTGATAAAAGGCACGAGCGTTTCCTTGAGCAGTATCATAATCAAAAACGCACATTACATTGTCGAAATGCTCACGGTCTTTAAAGTAACTACGTCCACCTGATGCCATAACGGAAGTGGGTCTAACTCCTAAATACCAATTAAATATATCGATTTGGTGTGCGCCTAAATCCGATATTGGGCCTCCAGATAGGCTAGTATAGTAGCGCCAATTTAGAAAACGATGACGTAATTGCTCTTCATTTAGTTTATTTTCAGCGCCTTTATCAAAACCATAGTGTTCCAACAATTCAGCTTTGGGCAATATCGAAGGTTTAGATACAATATCCTGCGAAGAGCTTAAAGCTCTATTCCATTGTCCATTAACATTAGTAATTTGGCCGCAAACTTTATGATGATTAAGTAGTTCATTTAGAACAAATTGGTAACGAGGATTGCTTCTTCGCTGATGTCCTATTTGGCATAGCTTACCAGTTTTATCCATCGCAGTTACCATAGCCCGAGCACCTTCTAATGTGTTTGACATCATTTTCTCGCAATACACATGGCAACCTGCTTCAAGAGCCATGATTGTGTGAGAAGAGTGCCAAAAGTCTGGTGTGGATATAAAGACAGCATCTAGTGATTCTTTATCTAGCATCTCTGCTACTTCATAATAGCGCTTAATTTTTGTATCAAAACGCTTGTAAATAGATCCATAAGTGCGACCAAGTCGCTCTTTCATAATATCGCAGGCAGCCACATACTGTATGCCTGGGATATTAACCATCGCATTAAAGAGTACTTCGTGTTGTTTTCCGCATCCGATAAATCCTACACGAATTAAATCTAGGTGCCTCGATGAATTCTCCGCACCTAAAATAGAGGGTACTCCAATTGCGAGTCCAGTGCCGATAGCTGTTTTTGCGATAAAGTCGCGTCGCGATAAAGAGCTTAATTTAGGTTTCATAGAAGCATTGCGGTAGTGTGAATTACCATTTTTTACAAACTACAAATCGGTTATATTTAACAAGTGAAAGCGCAGCGATAATCATTAGAATGTGTATGCCGAGCCAGGCTACGCCAGAATCTTGTTTTATTAATATTAAACCTAAAGTAAGACTGGTATACATTATTCCCATAAGAAAGAGTGTGGATCGAGTTGCAAATCCTATAAGCAGAGCCAAACCAAGTACTATAAAAGATGGCCCTAGTAGTGCATTAAATAAATACAGGATCGAGCTTGGAATAAGTGGCTCATTTAAAAATTTATCGTATAGAACTGATGGTACTCCATTATAATTTTCTAGTGCATAAGATTTTACATAAATAGCCTCGCTTAGACCATAGTCATTTATCGCACCATCTATAAGAATATCAGAAGAACTAACGTTCAAGGAAGCATATTTTTCAACGCCAGTTAAAATAGCACGTAGAGCCAACCAAATACGCAATAAAATCATTCCTAAGGTCAATCCTAGAGGGTCAAATTTATACATAATTTTTTAAGGATCTTGTTATGAAGAAATAGGCTAGTAAAACATATTTATTGAATACAACTTAGAACTAAGCAATTCTTCTTTATTACTTCCATACATCTACCCATATAAAAGTGAAACACAGTACCAACGATAAAAAGATATTTTGGGGATCATTTATTGCCCTAATCACTACGTCTATGGCGTTTATTATTCGAGCTATATTAATTAATAGTGGTATCTGGCCTGACCAATTTGGACTCGATAAAGTGCAGAGTGGAGTACTCTTTGGTGCTGGAATATGGCCATTCGCAATTAGTATCATTATATTTAGTCTTATTATTGACAGAGTCGGCTATAAATTTGCCATGTATTTTAGTTTCATCTGCTATGCGGCATTTGGATTATTAGCACTTATGGCATACGCATCGGTTAATGATGTAGGGGAAGATCTAGCAAGTGCACAATTAAGGGCATGGGGCTATCTATACTGGGGTTCGGTACTATTAGGATTAGGTAATGGCACCGTAGAGGCGTTTATCAACCCAGTTGTTGCTACTTTATTTAAAGAGGAAAAGTCAAAATGGCTAAATATACTTCACGCAGGCTGGCCAGGTGGATTAGTCCTTGGTGGAGTGCTTGCTATAGGACTGGCAGATATTGTAGTTAGCGATTGGAGGTTGCTAATTGGCTTAATGTTTTTCCCAGCACTTACTTACCTCATCATCCTAGCTAAAGTCAATTTTCCTGTAAACGAGAGAGTTGCTGCTGGGTCTAGTTATAAGGAGATGCTAGCTGAATTGGGTACTGCAGGTGCTTTCATAGCATTTTATCTGATCTATGCGCAGCTTGGTAGCGTATTCCAATGGAGTGGTATACTCACATGGAGCCTAATTGCTTTATCGGTGCTCACTTACGCCACGTATTGTCGATCATTCGGAAATCCAATACTTCTTATTTTAGTGATTATAATGATGCCATTGGCAACTACTGAACTCGGGACTGATGGATGGATATCCGCACTTATGGAAAAGCCAATGCAGGTAGCTGGATGGGATCCCACTTGGGTATTAGTATATACCTCATTTATTATGATGGTGCTACGTTTTAATGCGGGTCCAGTAATTCGTATGGTTGGACCTCTAGGTTTATTAGCATACTGCTCTGCATTAGCCATGCTCGGTCTGTATTTATTATCATTTGCTACAGCAGTTTATTTTATTTTCATAGCGGCTACAGTTTATGGAGTCGCAAAAACTTATTTTTGGCCGACTATGATAGGTCTTGTAGCTGAACAAACTCCGAGGGGTGGCGCGCTTACGTTAAATGCTATAGCTGGTATTGGTATGCTCTCGGTTGGTATCCTTGGAGGACCTTTTATTGGCTTTTTACAGGAACGCTCAGTCACGGATGCAATTGAGTTAGAAATGCCCAGTATTTATGCAGATGTGATCGATCAAAATGACTATTTGCTGGGTACATACTCATCTCTTAATTCTGCCTCAGTAGAAACTTTACCTAAGGAAATAAGAGTCAATGTAGAAGTTATACGAGTAAGAGAGACCCAAGGAGCACTCGCAAAAATGATTATTTTTCCTGCTTTTATGTTAGTGTGTTATATTTCTCTTATCTTATATTATAAGAGCAAAGGTGGATACCGTGCTAAACTGTTACAAAGCAACTCGTAATAATCACTTCTGCTAAAAATTTCATATAAATACATATAGTATGCTTTCACCAAATGTATTAAAAGTCGGATTGATTGGGGGAGGTGGAGGCGCTTTTTTTGCACATCCCCATCAAAAAGCAATTCACTTAGATGGTACGCGTAGAGTTGTATCTGCTGCATTGCGTACTAATCCTAAACAAGCGCTCATTGATGCTCAAAACTGGAACTATCCAATTAAAGGCTATGATAGCTATGATTCAATGATCGATGACCAGGTTAATTTAAAGCCTAGTGAGCGGCTAGATTATATTGTTGTGGTGACTCCCAATCATGCCCACTACAAACCATCGCTAAAGGCAGTTGAAGCAGGGATACCAGTATTTTGCGAAAAACCGCTTACGATAAACTTAGATCAGGCAAAGCTACTTGAAGATTCTGTCTTACGAAATAAAGTACCATTCGCAGTAGCTCACACCTATCTAGGCCATTGGAGTACTCGCTTAGCGCGCCATATTGTTCATGAAGGTCTCCTTGGAGATATTCGTTGGGTAGATTCAGCTTACATTCAAGGTTGGTTAGCGGAGCATCCAGAGGAAAATGGTTCGCAGCAAGCTAAATGGAGAATGGATCCAGCCCTATCAGGTGTTTCCAACTGTGGTGGCGACATAGGTACACACGCGCTCATGCAATTGCGATATGTTACTGGTCTAGAAATTAAACAATTATCCGCTAGGCTTGAGGTACTTGTATCGGGTCGTTCACTCGATGATCACTTTACTACATACTGTGAACTTAGTAATGGAGCAAAGGCACTTGTACGAGCATCGCAAATTGCGATTGGACATAAAAATAATTTGTCCATTGAGATAAATGGAAGCAAAGCCAGTCTTGTTTGGAGGCAGGAAGAATCGGAATGCGTAAAAATAATGCGTCCTAGCCAACCGGACCTAATTTATTGGCGTGGCGAAGTAGAGGGTAATGACGGATTTTTATCTGAATTGCCAGTGGAATTATCACTTAGCAATACCTTACCATCAGGTCATTCTGAAGGATTTCACGATGCTTTAGCAAGGCTACATCGTGATTTTGAGAAAGATGTTCGCGCTTACAAATCAAACGATCATTTTACTAGTGATGGTTCATGTTATGCAAATGTGCATGATGGTCGTATTGGTATGGCATTTCTAGAGGCAGCGGTTACTTCAAGTAAAAATGATGGTGCATGGACTGTATTAAATTCTTAGTAACTAATTTTGAATAAAAGATTCTTATTTAGAGATATGCCAATTCAGTTACCCTATTTTAGGTATATTTTTATTGGACTACAGTGTACATCGCTTTTTGGGGTAGGTCCCTTTTTTGGAGATCCGCCAGATATGAATCACCCATGGGCAGTACATGATCGTAACCGCCCCCAACCTATTTATGTAGTTGCAGGGCTAACTAACTCATCCCCTCCATCTGACGCTTTAGTCCTTTTTGATGGTACAACAGATAGCTTACATAATTGGAGACATGAAAAAGACGAGGATACTCGAAAGTCGGATTGGATGATTCAAGATGGTTCATTATTCTGTACTCCTGGTGCAGGGAATCTAACAAGTATTGCCACTTTTGGGGATTGCCAGATACATCTCGAATGGCGATCACATGCACTAGAAAATAAAAGTGGTCAATCTCGCGGAAATAGTGGCATCTTTTTAATGGATTTAATTGAAGTGCAGATTTTAGACAATTTTGAAAATATAACATACGCTGATGGTAGTGCAGGTTCGATTTATGGAGTTATGCCTCCTGCTGTAAATGCACTTAAAGCTCCGGGTAACTGGCAAAGCTATGATGTTATTTTTAGACGACCTATCTTTAAACTCGGTAAACTATATGACCCTGGATCTATAACTGTTTTATGTAATGGTGTAGCAGTACAAGCTGGGGTTCCTATTGATAGTATAAGCAAGCATAAAAAACGATCACCATTAAAAAATGCATTTCCAATCAGTGGTAGCATAAAACTACAAGACCATGGAGATCGTGTAGAATTTCGTAATATTTGGGTTAGACCTTTAAGAGCTCGTCCTAAAGATGGAGGTTTTGATGGTTACTTAGAAGCAAAAGTAGCGGGATTAAAGCGTAAACAAATTGCAAGTGATATTCGTAATGAAGCAGAAAAACTTGAAGGATTAAAAAAATCGCTTCTTTTGTATGAATCGCTAATTTATGATTTTGACCTAGATATACAGGCTGATGCTAGTAATCATGCGTCTATATTTTTAGATAACATATTGTTACTAAACAGCGATTCAATTACTCTTCAAAAACCAAACATAATTAGTTTATATAATGCTTTGAAATACTTAAATAAGCATTCAGTATTACAGTCGAGTCATTCTGTATTTGAACGTGTTACTTCTATTGTCGTTACAAATAATTGGATCGATTATAAGTAAGTTTATTTTTATATTTATGCAATGCCAAGATCAGTAACACTATTCACAGGCCAGTGGGCTGACTTACCGCTTGAGGTCCTTGCCCCTAAAGCTAAGGAAATGGGCTACGATGGATTAGAGTTGGCCTGCTGGGGCGATCATTTCAATGTTCAAGAAGCTTTAGTAGATCCAAATTATATCTCCAAGAAATGGGAGTTACTTCGTTCAAATGGACTGCATTGCTTCGCCCTTTCTAATCATTTAGTCGGACAAGCTGTATGTGATAATATTGATGCTCGTCACGCTTCTATATTAAATAAATCGATTTATGGAAATGGATCTACTCAGGGTGTTCGTGAACGTGCTGCTAAAGAGATGAAAGATACCGCTAAAGCTGCTCGATTATTCTTTGATGCTTGCCCCGAAGGAGCACCTAATCGTGTAGTCGTAAATGGTTTTACCGGTTCTCCGATTTGGCATTTATTATATTCATTCCCACCTGTTACAAAAGATCAGATAGATGCAGGATTAGATGAATTTTCCACTCGTTGGTTACCTATCTTAGATGCTTTTGACGCAGTCGATGTTGATTTCGCACTAGAGGTTCATCCAACAGAAATTGCGTTTGATACAGCAAGCACTGAGCAGGCGCTTTTAGCAGTACATTCACATAAAAGATTTGGCTTTAACTATGATCCAAGTCACTTGGCATATCAGGGAGTTGATTATATTAAATTCTTACGCAAATTTTCTAAGCGCATATTTCACGTACATATCAAAGATGTTTGGTGGGATAGAGGCAATGGTGATGTTGGAGTGTTCGGTGGGCACACAGAATTTGGTGATTACAGACGCTACTGGGATTTCCGTTCTCCAGGTAGGGGAGACATAGACTTCGAATCCATTATTGTAGCACTAAATGATATCGGCTATATGGGTCCGTTATCTGTAGAGTGGGAGGATGTGCGCATGGACCGTATAGAGGGTGCTACAGAGGCAAGCGACTTTACCCGTAAATTAGATTTTGCACCTAGTTGCGTGCAATTTGATGCGGCATTTGAAAAAGATAAAAATTCCTCTTCCAAATAATATCTCTATTAAACTTTTTTGTCTTATATTTAGCGCTTGGATGCTGCTGAGCGTATTTCATTTGCTCCTCGTAGGATCTCACTACTACCTGAAAATTTTCTTACAAAACTTTTAAGAGATTTCTCCTTGTCTTTAGTAAATACCTCATCCTTAGCTAAAACGAGAATAACATTAATGGATGGCTTGGGTCGATTTAACTGACCATATTTAATTTCAATAAATTTATTTACATAATTTTCTACTTCTTTAACGGAATAGTCATATTCTGGCTTCCATCCAGGATGAGGATTATTCCACTTTAACCCAAGTTCTTTAACCTTAGTAGGTAGACCAAATTCTTCATTAAGTACACGCTCGGGTAGACCCTTTGACCGTCTCTCTAAGTTAATTTTTGCAAGTGTAGATTTAACCCGTTGTTCCATAATAGGCTCCTCTTTTCTATAAGCTGCTTCTTTTTCAATCCACTTCGGGTCGGACTCTATTTTACTCCATGCTAACTCTTCTTTTTCAGTCATGAATCGTTTAATTTCTCTAAATCCCTCATGATAAGCAGTTATATGAAAAATAGCATCGGCCTCTTGCATGAGTGCAAACTGTGTGTGCATCAGATTAATATTTTCATTACGCCATTTGAAATGTTTTATTGCGCGTAAGAATTCAGGATTTGCATCTCCGTCCAATGTATCTGGAATTATTTCTGCGTAATTGATCCCCTCGAGCCCTGGAGAGGCAGCGTTTGTATTAACAGGCGCTATCCATCTTGTGAACTCATCGGCTATTTTAGTGCCAGATGGTGCTAGCTTACGTTTGAATTTAAGTGCTTTTCTTTCATCAATTAATATTACATTAAAAAGTGTTCCAGCAGAGAGCATACTTACTTTGTTAATGATTTCATCTTTAATAATTTTGAAGCTATTTAGTCCACCTTTGGCATCTATCACCATACTGCGATTAACATCTATTAAAAAAAGTATTCGTTCAGCCTTAGCTCTTAAACCAAATACTTTAATATCTGATATACCGATTCCAACGCTGCCGCGCGTTCCTGACATTAAATTTCCACCTCCATTAGCACCAATACCAGCGCTTACAGAGAAGCCCTCATTCATACTTGGTAGATCTAAATCAACCTCAGCTACGGCAATATTAGCAACCGGTTTTAATTGTAATTGTTGAACAGGTTGTTGAGGAATTTGCTGAGAAATTCTAATTTTAACCTCAGTTGGAGGCTCTTCTTCAGCAAGTTGAGGAGGTTCTTCGAATTGAGCCTCATCCTTCATTACATGAGTCGCTACAGTTATTATTCCTGCTATAAAAGCTGCAACTACATGTAATAGCACGCTTATGCTGATAACTTTTAACAACATAGGATTGATACTACGCTTGTTGAATTTACTGATCACTTCCTTTATCTAAAAATTTAAAAGACAATTTTCAGTGACTAAAAAGCAGCGAACGATACCTTTTTTACCTCAGCTTTAGCACATGCATTTAGTACATCTATTGATCGTTGATGGGGAGAATCTGGATCCGCTTGTATTTTGACAATTGTACTAATTTTAGCACGATCGGAAGACAGTCTTAGTCGTGTTAGGGTGGTTGTTAATCTTGACATGATTCTATCGTCATTTCCATCCATTGGAGCCCCATTTAATAGGACCATACCATTCGGGTAAACGTCTATGATATGTTCACTGGGTAAGTCTAAGCTTTCAGCAGGAGGAGTTTCACTTGGTAACTTAATAGCAATATCTGCTTCCTGCTGCAACGGCAGGAGCATAAAGTATATAAGTAGTAAAAAAACCACATCAATCATCGGTGTGATATCCACCTTATCTGTAGATTGTAAAACTGTATTAATTTTTGGCACAATTATTCTTGGCTAGAAGCAAAAATCAGATCGTAAATGCCTGCTTGTGCGCAAGCACTCATGACATCGTTAATATGCTTGTGTTGTGTAGTAGCATCTGCGCGCAGGTATAATTTCACTTGTGGCATTCTTTCGCGCATTGTACGTAATTGATTTGGCAGTGAGTCATAAGTCGTAGGATTGGACCCAAAAAAAACTACACCATTGGGATCTACAGAAATATACTGCCTTTCACCAGAATCTTCAGGAATGCTAGATTCCTCTGCAATGGGCAATTCTAACTCTATTAATTCAGCAGTTATAAAACTCATTAAAGTCATAAAAAATGCAATGAGCAAAAAAACTACGTCGATCATAGGAGTCATTTCAAACTCAGGATCTACATGATCTGGCGACCAAATTTTCATAATTGAGCAGAAGGTATCGTTTATCGATTTTTCACAGCTTTACTGAGTGTAAATTCCAAATCTCCAACAACTCTAGCTACTCGAGAAGTTATTTTACCATACCTGTTTTTAAAGAAGAAGAAAAAGAACATAGCCGGAATCCCTACTATCATACCTGATGCAGTAGTAATTAGTGCCTCAGATATATTGCCAGCTAGTAATTGAGCAGAGCCAGCACCTTCTGCTTCAATTGCATTGAATGCTTTGACCATACCAGATACCGTACCCAATAGTCCAACCATTGGGGAAAGTGATCCGACAACGGAGAGATAGTTAATCAAAACGTATGGTCCTGCTAATTCTTCAGAGGATGCTTCTTCAATAGCTTCTTTAACTGGGCCTTGTTTATAATTATTTAAATCAGCACGCTTTAGTCCAGCGGCAATGATATTAGTAGTAGGCGCTTGATTTTCCGCGCAAATTTTTAGCGCGGAATCAATATCCAATTGTTCCAGTGAATTATCTACCTGCATCAGTGCTTTTGTATTTAACATCACTTTTGGTTGTACAGCCATGAAGTTGTAAATAATTAATCCAAAGCCTGCTATAGAAAAGAAAGTTAATGGGTACATTGCCCAACCACCTGTTTTATACATATCAATAAGTGATTTATTAGGAACTGTAGTAACTTGTTTCGTATCCAATGCACTTGCTACATCTTGAGCAGTTACAGAAACAGTCCCCAGTAAAATGAAAATTAATACTAAAAAGGCGGTGAATCCACCATATGATTGTTTATTTACTCTATTCATAATCGTTAATTAATAATGTTAAATGCTGTCGTCGAAATGTGGTATACTTCTAAATGTTAGTAGTAGGCACTTGATCCACCCAAGGTGAATTAGGATAAAGTATAGTTAGTTCTTTCCAAACATTCTTCGCGGCAATACTATCACCGATTTGAAGATAGCAATCGCCTATAAGGAATAGTTTCTCCGGTACCCACGAATAGGAGGTTTGTGCACGCACAAACCCACGTGTTAATAAGTCTAATGCTTTTGAGTAGTCTTTGTCTCTGTGTGCTCGTGCACCAATTAATAGTTGATAAAGAGAAAAAATCTTATCCTCAATATTAGGTTTTTCAATACTATCAATTAAACTAGTGGCTTCTTTTTGCCGATCGGCTAGAACAAGGCTATAGGCCAGCCATATTTGAAGATTTTTCTGCAAAGATGGATCAATGTCTTCTTGAATCGATTGGTATATTGGAATGACTGCATTGAATTTACCAGCGCTGCGTAGATTATCTGCAGAATTCATAATTACTTTAATGTTTACAGCATAATCATCCTTGTGAGGTATTGATCGAGTCATTTCGATGACACTATCCCAGTCTCTAATTAGAGTATATTTATTTAATAATTCTATAGCCTTTTCAGAATATTGTAGACTCGTACTTTCTAAAGGTATTTTAGCTAGCAAGTATTTCGCTTCTGCCAACTTTTCAGCCTGTATCAAAGATTCAAGTAGTAAGATATTGGCTGAATGCAGTTGTGTAAACTCCTCCGGCAAGCGACTAAATTTGATAAGCGGGTAGACACTTTTTCTTAGAATTTTAAGAGCGCCTACTTGATTACCTTGATTGACTAACGACCTAGCTTTGGCAATTCCTGGAATATTAACTTTCAACTGTCGAGCCATCTGAACACCTACAGGCATAGAGACTTCACCAAATCCACCATCTATTTCAGCAACTAACATGCCCTTTTTATAATATAAAAAATTTAAAGTCTGTGTAGCTCCGTTATTGCTATACTCCATTAAAACTGGAGATTCGCCATACTGATACCAGTAGGAATTACCATTTGCCGTGGAGCTTATGAACGAGGCTATAACAATGAATGGGTAAAAGAATGAATTATTAAAAATCATATCAGATCCTTTAGCTGATTTTGTATGTTTTTGTATTCCTCGGCGCTTTTAATGTCGCTAAGAGTATCAAGGGCTTCTGTGAGTGTAGAAATTGCATCTAAATTATTACCCATTTTTAATAATGACTGAGCATCTCCAAGATAGGCTTTAGCGGAAAGTACCTTGAACTGTGAATATCCTAAAAATGTACGTTCATAGAAGCCATGTGCCTTTGCGTAAGCTTGATCTAACATATATGTATCTGCGATCTGAAGTAACGCCTTAGCGTGAATTTCGCCACGCCATGCTGCTACCTTAAGAATATATTGATATGTAGCTCGCGCTGAATCAGTATCGCCTAAGTGACTCAATAATTGACCCTTTCGTAGCATAACGCTGGGTATCTTTGGACTTTCGGCAAATTGCTCTATGATACGATCAAGGTATTTAATTGCGGATAGACTATTTCCTCTGTCCTCATTGACAACACTGAGTCGAGTCAAAGCGACAATTGAAGCATCGTTAGTAGGGTACTTTGAAAGTACCATCTCCCAAGCCATAATAGCGTAATCTAAGTTATTCTCTTTTTCGTAGTCTGCAATGTATAATAGTGTTCGTGGTGTAGCAATTTCTAAGTCACTTATGTTAAAATTCTCCTCGGGAGCTTTCATTATATTACAACGATATAAACCCATAAGCATTCTAATCTCACCGATGCGGTTGCCGTCCGCAATGTATGCAAGCCTCAATTGATTAAATAGATGTTGCGGTCTCTCGGGTGAGAAGTTTGCTAAATTTTCGCGTATGGGATTGGTTAAATCGTTTATTGACTCCAAAGAGTCGAGCAATTGGTCGCCAAAGCAAGGATGATTTCTAAGACGATTATAGAGAGTTTGATCCAGTGATGGATTGTAATAAAATTGCTCAAATAGGAAACCAGGATCTGTTATGATATTTTCCCTAAAAGTAGCATCCACTACTAATTTATCTAAGAATNTAACAGTCTCTCTGAGCGTCTCGTTTATAGAGCTGTATTTTTCTGCATAAGTCTCGATTAATTCATCTATATTTATGTCNTCAGAGTGTTTGTTCTCTACTANTATACCTCTATACAATTTAAACATTTCATTTGGTTGATGTAACAACTCCATTGATCGCCCTAGCTGTATAATAGCTTTTANTCTATTTTTGGAACTAGGGCGATCGGTTAAATAGTCGGTAAAATGAACTCTCATTTCTTGATATTTTTTAGTAAGCTCAAGCAACTCACCTATTCTAAATGAGCTAGTATCATAAATTTGATCAGATTTAGTTAAACTTCTGGCTTTATTAAAATAAGTGACAGCTGTGTCCGCATAGCCGTCCATGCTTTCTACTTCGCCTAAAAAATAATATGCTTGGTCGCTACCAGGACCTATGGGATATTTGTCTGTGTAACTAGATAGGGTTTTCCTAGCTGTCATCAAATCTTGTAAATAAAATTCTGATACTCCTTTTCTTAATAGGGCATCCTCTGCATAAGCACTTGTCGGATGAAGTGATAATAATTTTGTGAAAGAATTTTTTGACGCTTCAAAATTTTGCATCTGTAATTTAGCCATACCTCCCCAATAGTAGAGCCCATCCTCGAAGATAGAGTTTGAATGTAATGACAACCAATTGTCAGTCTGCTGAATAATTCTGCTCAACTCTTGACTTTGTATCCAATTTGTAGCCCACATCGCTAGCAAATTTGCGCTATATCGGTCGGTAGGGTGTGTATTCAAAAAGCTGACAACCAATGAGTCAAATTCATCAATACGCTTTTCTTCAAGCAAACGATTAGCCATAGCTGCGGTAATGTCTGAATAATAATTACCATTAGGATAGGAGTTTCTGTATCGCTCACCAATTGCTAGCATCGTTGAGAACTTACCAATCTTACGAGCATTAGAAAATGTAGCGTAGTGAAAGTATTCGCCTTGCTTTGGATCGTTGGAATTTGACTCTAACAAATCATAGAACATCCAAAATGCTTCATAGCGTCGGGAAGTCATGGTGTAGTTACGAGCCTTTCTAACTAAAATATCATTTTTAAGTTTTGGTAAATTATTTAAATGATTGAGAGTCTTCTCATAGGATACTTTTTCCTGATCAAGACGCTCAATTGTGCTAGCATCGCTACCGATTGCTTTTCTTTGAAAAATTTGTTTCTCTTTAGTTTTGATCTGTGATTGATGGTATTCAATCATAGCATCTGTAGTTTTTATTAAATTGAGTAATAGCGTGGCATCATTAAATCGTCCTTCTTCTACCATTATATCACTGGCCTTAAGCAATGCTACATTAAGCCTTGGCCGATACCGTATTTCTGCCTCTTGAGTTAACAATGGTAGTAGCTTGATAGACGCGTCATATTCTCCCGCTTCCATAAGTGCCTCAAACTTTGCTGCAGCCCCAAGCACTCGAGTATTATTGCTTAACGCAGCAGTAATTAGCCTATCAAAATAGGGAAGTCCCTCTTTCAGCCTATCAGATCCATAGTATATTTGCGTAATATCATTAATAAATTTCTCTCGTTCATTAGCGCTCAATGAGAAGGAAAACTTACGGTCCAAGATGGACTGCATCAATGCTATGGCAGCATCTGGTTTCTCTAACGCGCGAAGAACATCAATCCGTTTAAATAGTGCAGGCTTAAGATGGGGTGACTGAGGGTACTCATTTTCCAAGCGATCATACCAATCTAATGCTGTATTAAGGGCGGATTTATCGGTGGATTGAAGATATTCTTGAATTGAAGACGTACCCATCAAAAATATTGGAAAAGCCAGATCATAATCGTTATTATCTGACCTTTCTACTCGATTAATTATCTCTTTTAAGTAGGGGGATGCCTCAATTAATTTGCCAGATTCAGTAAGGTTATTTGCCTTTACCTGTAAGTCTGTGAAGCCCATTTCTCCTGGAACTTGAGCTAAGGCACAGTGCACCGATAGTATTATATAAATAAGACTAGCTGTAGTAACGCGTAATAACATTTATGCAGATAAATAGTAGATAAATAAACTAGGGATAGAATAGTTTCAGATAAATAACGTATACTATGTATCGCAAATACAAACAGATTTATTCAAAAAATTTTATATTCTTTCAAGCTGGGAACAAACGAATAATCAATGTTTAATATTAATTATGCAGATAGGGTTCAATTGGAATTACTGATTCATTGCTAGTAACAAACAAATCTCGATCTTTTTCTGTCTCAAATAAGTACATTGCGTAACCACCAAATCCACCACCACAGTATTTACATGCGATAGCAGTATCGAGTTCGGGCAACGGAAGCATGCCTTCTTTCAATTGCATTCGATAACTAATAACTACTGAATCGCCAAGTATATTTAAATTATTCGCCTCTACAGCTCTTGCTGCTAGTGCACCAGCTTGCTCAATCATATTGTAATCTCTTTCTTTATCAACAGCACCAGGGGTATCGTGTTCTACTCCAGTATAGTAGAGCGCCATTTTTCCTTTTAGTATAGCTCCATCGCGCTTAAGCTTCAGTCTTGGTCTATCACCACTTTTCCAGACGCAGAGACCTGTTTCAGTTATTACTGCTGGATCTTGCCATCCGACACCTAGATTTAACTCACTTTCTACGCCTGATTTTCCGTTTAGAAGTGCCCATGCACCACTACCTCCTAACCCGGAGCGTTTTTCATAAATCCATGAGTTTAAGGATACTGTGGGTGACACGGCGCAATTTACAATAAATCCACCTTGACGTGCATATCTAGGTACATCTAGCCATCCTCCTGCGAAGTCCACACGAACGGGTGCAGTATCTGGGGCCTTGATCCAATTTACTATCCCAGAACTTGAAATAGGATCAAATAGTGGCGGAGTCTTTGGTAATTTGATATAAGTTACATTTAACTCCTTACATAAAACACGTTTGATGGCCTCGTACTGATCATCTTCAGTGACAACTAAAATGTCTGGTCTAATTCGTCGAAATTCATCTTGAAAATCTAGACCTAACGTAGGNTTATTTCCCATAACAGCATCATCNACTACTTCTAGAGCTTTTAGTAATCCGCGCTTATGCTCTTGGGGAATAGAAGAACGCCTATTTTTATGTGCCATAAGTACCTTATCAGATGCAAAACAGACAGTGAGATGATCGCCTAATGCCCGAGCTTCAGTAAAAAACTGCACGTGACCAGCATGTATAATGTCAAAACAACCAGATATAAATACTTTCTTCATAATACCTACTAGTTACTTCGAACTACCTGTATTAGCTGTAAAGTGGCCCATAAGATTGACAGGCACGAAAATCCGCTGATTCAAGATTATTTGTTCCGAATGAACGCCACGCACTTGGTCGAAATATTCGATTACGATCTACATTGTGCATGTAGACAGGTATACGTAGCATAGAAGCTAACGTGATATACAAATCACCTACATGCCCAGCAGTCATGACACAATGGTTGGCGCCCCAATTATTCATAACCTCATAGGTAGAACAAAACACTCCCGTACCATTTAGCCTAGGGGCAAACCATGTAGTCGGCCACGTTGGATTCGTTCTCGAATCGAGAGTATCGTGTACTTCGTCTGGTAAATCAACTGTCCATCCTTCTGCAATTTGTATGCAAGGCCCTAAGCCATCGGCTAAATTAATGCGTATCATTGTAGCATCCATCCCCCCCTTGGTTCGAAAGCGTGAACTCATACCACCACCAGGAAAATACTCTCCCATTGAAGGGTGCCAACTTGTTTGTTTCAGGCATTTTTGTACTTCTTCGTCTGAAATATCCCAGTGGGGCTTCATGGATGGTTTGCCGTCTAAATCAGATTGTTCACCTGTACCGTCTAATGCTGCCGAACCTGAATTAATTAGGTGCAGTATACCATCACTAGCTAGACCTTCTAATTGATAACCATCCGAAACACGCGAGACAGCATCCGGACTCCAATAGGTGCGTAAATCTGCAAATACTTGTGCGCTGTTAGTTAGAAGTTGACCAAAAAGCATGCCAGCAGCGTTGAGTGCATCATTTTCTGTGGCTAACATATAGGGAGCACGTTTGCCATTCCAATCAAATGATGAATTGAGAATTGCCTCCATGAAGTCACCATTAGGAAAATAGTCAGTCCACTGTCGTTGTCCCTGAAATCCAGCAGCGATGGAGAAATGACCTTTGGATTGTTCGCCAAAACCTAAATCTTTTAATTTTGGATTTCCCACCATCAGGTCGCGAGCAATTAGTGCCATCTTTATAGAATCAATCCATTCTTTATCGTGCTGATCACGAGTTCTTATATGCGCTTGATCATTATAATCCTTTCCTTGTTTACAATTTTTCTGCACCCATTCAAAAGCTTTTTTAAACTCTAATGGATCATACATGTCATTATTCATTCGACCAATAAACTCGGTCATATCTATGGCTTCTACTCGCATACCTAAATACTTCTGCCAAAATACAGAGTCGACTACGGAACCGGCTATGCCCATAGATGTTCCTCCCATTGAAAGGTATGACTTACCTCGCATGTATGCTACAGCGATACCAGCTTTAGCAAAGCTTAGAAGTTTTTCTGCGACATCTTCTGGAATAGAAAGATCACCTGAATCAAGCACATCTTTGCCGTAAATACCAAAAGCGGGTAAACCTTTTTGTGTATGCCCTGCCAAAGCGGCGGCAAGATAAACTGCCCCAGGGCGCTCTGTACCATTGAAGCCCCAGATTGCTTTCGGGCGGTGAGGATCCATATCCATCGTTTCTGACCCATAGCACCAGCATGGAGTAACAGTTATGCTTAAGCCTACGCCTTCACGTTGAAATTTTTCTTCACAATCAGCAGCCTCTCTTATGCCACCTATATTCGAATCAGAAATAACACACTCTACAGGGCTTCCATTTAAGTAGCGTAGATTATTTGTATAGAAATCAGCAAGAGTTTGAGCCATTTGCATAGTGCTCGTTTCAAGTGATTCACGTACACCGCCAAGGCGACCATCAATGGTGGGGCGTATACCAATTTTAGGAAATGTGAAAGGTGTAGAGTTCATAAAGTGATCATTAAGAATAGGGGAAGTTTAGAACAAGATATATAAGTAAGTTCTGTGTAATTTACTAGATAACAATTATACTAGATTTAGTGAACGCATCGATTGCTTGTTTATTTGTAACTGACGCTCTGCCATATGGGGCATACTTAAATCCTCGTTATAGGTAGGAATCATTTTTAGTAAATTCTCTTTGCAGTGTGCATTTTTGAGCTTCTCTGCAAAACACTCTTTCAATATATCAATAATTATACTGGTCGATACAGAAGCTCCCGGAGAGGCACCGAGAAGCGCAGATAAGTTCTTGTTAGAATTTGTAATTACCTCCGTGCCAAAATGTACAATTCCTGCATCGCCGTCTTCTTTTTTTATAGCCTGAACGCGTATACCAGCATCAATAAGTTGCCAATCCTTATGACATGCATCTGGGTAAAAATTCTTTAATTCTTTAAGTCTCGTATTCATACTCTGTGAGCCCTGTTGGATTAAGTATCGTACCAATGGAAAATTTTGTATACCCACTTTTATTAATGATATAATATTATCAGATCGTATGGAATTAGGCAGATCAAAATAGCTACCTTGTGCGTGTAAAAACTTAGTCGTCCAAGCGGCATAAGGACCAAATAATAAAGATTTTTCTCCATCAATTATGCGAGTATCGAGATGCGGTACTGCCATAGTAGGGGCAGCTCCTGGAGACATTCCATAAATTTTAGCAGTGTGCTGATTGACTAGTTTAGGGTTTTTGCTGACTAGCCATTGACCCCCAATGGGAAATCCACCTAATCCTTTAGCCTCATCAATTCCAGAGTTTTGTAATAGCGGCAAACTGCCCCCTCCAGCGCCTATAAACACAAAGGCTGCTGTGTTTGTAAATTTTGTACCCTCATAAAGGTTAGAAATCTCTACTTTCCAACCGTCGTCCATTTCCGATAAGTTAGTGACTCGATGTTGCGTAACAGATCCGCAACCCTCTTGCTCGCGTAACCATTCAATCATCTGTGAGGCAATCGCGCCAAAATTGACATCGGTACCCTGACTCACTCGAGTCATTGCAACAGGTTCTTGCCCACGACCTTCTAATATTAATGGAGCCCACTGGCGTATCGTATCACGATCTTGGGTAAATTCCATGTCTTTGAAGAAATGGTGCTGGGACATTTTACGATAACGTGAAGATAAAAAATCCACCTGCTCTTGACCATATGCTAAGCTCAAGTGAGGAATTAAATTTATACAATTTTTGGTGTTTTTTATTATACCCTTAGTGGCTGCATATGCCCAAAGTTGCAGTGAATGTTCAAACTGTTGAAATATCTCTATAGCTTTTGAAACATCTACATCACCATCTTCTCCGTAATTTGGCGTATAGCTAAGTTCACACAGCCCTGCATGTCCAGTACCTGCGTTGTGCCAAGCGTTGGAAGCTTCACTGGATAAATGCTCGCTTGCTTCATATAATTGAATAGTAATGGATGGGTCCAATTGCTTAAGCACGACTCCTAGAGTTGCAGATATAATACCGCTTCCAATTAGTATTACATCCGGATCTTTAATATGCTGATCCTTGATCATATATAGCCTATTGTGTATATGTTCTAGTTAGTTTCGTGAATTTACGCTTTGCCATAGTCCATTTCTGTTTTTCTTTTGCTTTGAATAATTTCAGTGTATGAGAATTTAGTGATATTTGTCTAGCCTCTGAAACTCCATTAATTTTTTTATCACTAATTAACTGACAAAGGATGTTTCCCATTCCAGTGGCTTCAACCGGACCAACTATTACATTTTCCCCAATTGCGTTTGCTGTGAACTGATTGAGCAAGCGATCTTGGCATCCACCACCTACTATATGTAATTCTGAAGGAGATTGCCCAGTGATTTGTATTAATTTCATCCAAACCTCCGCGTACCGCAAAGCCAAGCTTTCGTATATACAGCGAATTATTTCACTTATTTCTTTTGGAACAAATTGTTTTGTTTCTCGGCAGAAATCCTGAATCTTTGTTACCATGTTTCCTGCACTAGTAAAGCGTTCATCATCTGGATCAATCAAACTTCTAAATTCAACTGCTGAAGAGGCAATTCTCGCCATATCATTGTAGGCTATGTCTATTCCACGCTCTGACCATTCACGACGGCATTCTTGAATTAACCATAATCCGCTAATATTTTTTAAAAATCGTGTAGTGCCGTCTAAGCCCACTTCATTTGTAAAGCCATCTTCAAATGAAGAGGTATTGATTATGGGCTCTTGCAGTTCTATTCCCATTAAAGACCAGGTGCCGCTGCTTAGAAATACAGGAGCATTAGCCTTGCTGGGAATAGCCGCTACAGCACAAGCTGTATCATGACCAGCTATAGTAATAACCTTAACACTGTTGAGACTACTTTTGGAAACTATTGATTGCTTTAAACCTCCAAGAACTGTCCCAGAGTCGCGAATATCTTTAAATAAGCGTCTTGGTAATCCAAGTTTATCGATCAAACTATAATCCCAATCTTTTATATGTGGATTGTACAGTTGTGTGGTACTTGCTATTGTCCTTTCTTGGCATTTGTTGCCCGTTAATAGATATCCGATTAAATCTGGTGTAAATAAAAGATCCTCTGCTTGCTTGATCAATCTTCCTGAGGCGACTTCAGCTAGTAGTTGATAAATTGTATTAAAAAACATAAACTGAATACCTGTTCTATTATAAATTTCCCGCTTTTCTACTTTTTCAAAAGCACACTTCATCATACCTTCTGTTCGCTTATCTCTATATTGAAGAGGTCGATCGAGAAGCTTGCCATCTTTGCCAAGTAGGCCATAATCAACTCCCCATGTATCAATTCCTATACTTACTATAGAGTCACCGTATATATCTGCAGCAGAAGATATTCCATCCAGAATTTTTGTATAAAGACTGTGAATATCCCAGTGGCAACCAGTGGACAATTCGATAGGTGTATTTTTAAATCGTACTATTTCATTTAAACTTATCGAATCTCCGTTAAACTCTCCTGCAATCACTCGACCACTTCCTGCCCCTAAATCTACTGCCAGGTATACACTTTTGTGCTTCATAATAAGTAATTAATATAAAATAGGAAGTTTCGGTAAGTAGGTCCTAAATAGCAGCAACTTTTAAATCTATACCGAGATCAACTATTTGAGAGACTGCTGAAGATTGTATGCCGCTATCTGTTATAATACATGTAATATTTTTCATAGTAGAAAAGTAATACTCCGAATGACTATTTATCTTACTAGAATCGACTAGTAATGTTACTTTATCTGATATCTGTATCAAAAGTTCTTTGTATATTGCTTGCTGCTCGAAACCTTCACTAGCTCCTCGCTCTAGATCTAAACCGAGACAAGAAATAAAAGCATTATCTACATGGTGGCGGCGCAATATATTGATACTATCGCCGCCAATAAAGGTGTTTGTTTTAGAGTGATATTTTCCTCCAGTAGATATGACTTCTATATTATCATTATTTACGAGCCCTTGGATAACTGCTAGTGCATTTGTAATAACTCGAAAAGGCAAATTAGGTAGCATATATACCAAAGCCAGTGCAGTTGTACTGCTATCAAAGGCATAGGTCTTACCAGGTTGTACGGAATTAAGTGCCATTTCAGCTATAGATTTCTTACGCGGTGTATTTATAGAACTTCTCTCTTCAAATGAACTGAGTGTAGGCCTACCTGTAGTGCTACTAGCTCCACCGTGTATACGCATTAATTTTTTTTCATCTGCTAGTATTTGTAAATCTCGTCGAATTGTTTCGTCTGTGACGGAGAAGTCGTACGCTAAATCCACAGTACGAACCGTACCAAATTGATCCAATAAATTGAGAATTTTATAATGTCGTTCAATCGCTAACATAATTATTGTAATACAACTTTATACGATGAAATGGCAAGATTTTATGTTGTAAAATGTTGACTTTTTTGGTTTTTATTGGGATTTACTTGTCTCATGTGCAGTAGTTACAAACAATTAAAGTATCAGTGGGACGATAAAAAAGCTGATCAGCTTTCGCCAGTTGAGCGTCTTGTATACCGTTCTAACATACTAGGTAATGATCAAAAAATAACGAATACAGGGGGAGGTAACACTTCTTCAAAATTAGACCAAAAGGATCCATTAACAGGCGATACGGTTAAAGTTTTGTGGGTTAAGGGATCCGGTGGTGATTTACGTACTGCTCAAAAAGAAAATTTTTCCTCACTTTATTTGAGTAAGCTTATTGGCTTACAGAAATTATACTCTGAAACCATACCAAACGGTGTAAAAACTAAAATTGAGGATCAAATGGTAGATATGTATCCACATACTATTTTTAACTTAAATCCTCGCCCATCATCTATTGATACACCGCTGCATAGCTTTATTGGTGCAACTCATGTAGACCACACGCACCCGATATCATTTATTGCTATTGCTGCTTGTAAAAATTCCGAAGCCATTACAAATGAAATATACGGTGATAAAATAGCCTATCTACCGTGGCAAAGACCAGGATTTGATCTTGGCTTAAAAATGCAGGAAATTTATGATAACAATAAAGTGTGTGTTGGTATAAATATGGGACAACACGGGTTAATTAATTGGGCAGATGATGATAAAGAATGCTACACATTGTCGCTCGACCTAATAAATCAGGCTGGTAAATACATCGATTCTAAAGACCGTGGTAATAATACTTTTGGAGGGCAGAAATATTCCGCGATAAGTACTGATTTGGCACATAAACTGACAATTGATATACTTCCTTACTTGCGAGGTAAAGTTTCACAAAAAAACCGCTCTATCGCTACTGTACATAGAGACTCATCAGTATTAGAGTTTGTTAATTCTAATGATGCAAAACGTCTAGCGGAAATAGGAACCTCTTGCCCCGACCACTTCCTACGAACAAAAATTAAGCCGATGTTCCTCGATTGGGATCCCAATAATGGTACTATAGATTCACTAAAGGAACTGATTGTTTCCAGCTTAAATCAATACCGTAAAGACTATACCAAATATTATGAAACCTGTAAGAGGAAGGACTCTCCGAAAATGCGTGACGCTAATCCTACCGTCATTTTAATTCCAGGATTAGGATTAATTTCATTCGGTAAGAATAAATCGGAATCACGTGTTACTGCAGAGTTCTACAATTGCGCAATAGGGGTAATGCGAGGCGCAGAAGCTATCGATCAATATGTAGGCTTACCACGCCAAGAGGCTTTCGACATTGAGTATTGGCTTTTAGAAGAAGCGAAACTTCAGCGCATGCCTAAGGAGAAGGAGTTTGCGCGTAAGGTGGTCGTTGTTATCGGTGCAGGTTCTGGAATAGGCAAGGAGTCAGCGATACGTTTTGCTAAAGATGGCGCACACGTAATTTGCGCTGATTTAAACAGTGAGTCTGCTCAGATTACTGCTAACGAAATTTGTGCAAAAGTGGGAGCAGGTATTGGTGTTAGTGGAACGGGCATATCTAGTTGTGGAAACGCGATTGCATGTACCATTGATATAACAGATGAAGATAGCATTCAAGAGTGCTATAATCGAGCTATTTATGCTTATGGGGGTATCGATGTAGTTGCTTTAACTGCTGGGATTTTTCTCGCTCCCGATGTAAAGGGACAATTCTCGAAAACTCAGTGGGAATCAGTTTTTAGAATCAATTCTATAGGTCCTTATTTGGTAGCAGATTTGGCTAAACACATCTTTCAATCGCAGGGTAATACTTTAAAAAGTTCCATAGTGATAACGTCCTCTGTTAATGCTGTTGTGTCTAAGAGAGGTTCTGTGGCCTATGATTCATCAAAGGCTGCAACAAACCACATAGTGCGTGAGTTAGCTATAGAATTAGCTCCATATGCTCGTG
>JAKVCN010000100.1 GCA_022448585.1 Puniceicoccaceae bacterium
GCGCTCTTTACATAGTAGTGCTAGCGAATCTACTGCAGCAGGTGCATAGCCTATCTTGAATTCAGAGGCATTTTCTATACTAAAGCCTCGTTTTTCTGTCCAATAGTTACGAACCGGAGTTGCCTCTTTACTTTTTAAAAACTGGTGATGAAACCAATTAGTTGCTAGTTCATGTAGTTCGAAGAGTTGTTTTCGCAATGAAACATCGTCGCGAGAGGGGCCGCCTGCTTCGTACTCTAAGTTGTGATTAAATTTCTTAGCAATAAATTCAACTGCTTCTATAAATTCCAAATTTTCGACTTTCATTATGAAAGTGAATAAATCGCCACCTTCGCCAGTGCTAAAGCATTTGTAAAATCCTCGATCCGGATGGACATAGAAAGAGGGTGTTTTCTCTTGGGTAAATGGACTTAAGCCCTTCCAAGATCCACCTGCTCGCTTGAGTTGCACGTAAGGCGATACCACATCCACCAAGTTTACTTGGTGTTTAATTGCTTCGATAGAGCTATGCGCAACGCGGGGCACTTCTTTAGGAGTAGCTTATAATTTAGGGTGAGAGTGAGTCATCGTAAACGCTCTAATGCAGCTTCGGCCTCTGTGCGAAGTGGGTGACTTGGAGAAATTTCAAGGAATCTTTTGTACATGAATTCAGCAGCAGTAGTATTATTGGCTATCTTGTCGTACGCTCGTGCAAGAGATAGAGCAATGTCTGCGTTTTTAGGAAAGCGGTCATACGCAGTTTCCAGTTCAGCAATAAATTGATTAGACGGTTTGTTACGTTGGGCAATCCGGAGATAATTAATTGTGTATTTAATTTCGCTCGGAGAGAGACGGATAGCTTCAAGTGCAGTTGTCTCCGCATTTGCTAGTTGGTTGTCTACTAGATAAACTTGAGAGAGTTCATCCCAAATCTCTGGATTATTGTTTGCTTGTCCTAGTGCCTGCCAATAAAAGCGTATGGAGTTGACGCTATTCCCTTTGAAACGTGCGTTTCTGGCATTCGAAATTAGTATTTCGAAGTCTGGTTTAGGTGGCCTAAATTCTATATTTTTCTTTTCCTCTATATGCCGCTCCTCTTTAGTTTCATCAAGTATAGCCGGCTGGTTAGCAATTTTTTGCATTGTCTCAAAGTCTGCTATAGCATCAGATTTTATGCTTCTGTTAGCCTGGATTAAATCTCTCGTGGATGATCGTTCTGCAGAATTAGGTGTATTTTCTACATTTGTTAATGCTTCTTCACTAAACTTATTGGCATTGTTCAAATTAGCTTTAGTAGTAGCAAGTGCATCTTTCCAATGCTGTAATTGCTTTCGTGCCTTAGCCCAATCGCTAGCATCTATAGCACCCGGGAAGCGCTCATCTAGTTGCGCGATAACTTCTTCTGCATGCGCCCAGTTACTATTACTTAATTTTATTTCAAGAAGTCCAAATAATGCATCTAGTGCATCTATATTTTGGCTGTTTGTGGCATTTTTAAACCAGTACTCTGCTTGAGAAGGGTTATCTAGTAACAAGAATAATCGGCCAAGTGCTGTAGCAGTGCTAGAATCTGTTTGGCTAACTTTTTCGGGTACACTTTTAAGGTATGCTTGAAGAGAGCCTTGTATCTGTTTTTCTGCCATCCTATGTTGAGCTAGTTTTGTCCATAGCTCCGATGACAGTGCGCTGGAATCTAAATCGACTAATTTTTCCAATAAATGTGCGGCCGGCTCATCTGCACTTATTAAAATTTCAATTGTTTGTTTGAGTAGAGCAATGTCTTGAGGGGATTGTTCGTGTGCCTGCTCATAAAATAAAGCCGCCATAGTGTTATCATTTTTGAGTAAATAGACCTGTCCAATTAGCTCTAGTACTTCTACATCTTGGGGTGATTGCGCGCGCAGGATTTCCAGCTTCACGAGTGCCCCATCATAGTCACCGATTTCTTTCAATTCTGTAGCAACTAGCAGATTTTCCCGCCTAGTTGCTTCTGGATTCGTGCAAGCTGCTAGCCAAGCTAAGCTAATAATTAACAAAGAAATAAGAATGTTGTTTTGATTGGCCTTGGGCATATTCATAAAATGGAGCAGCGATAGTATTATTTGCAGTTTACGAATGCATTACATTGTTCACTGTTGATGCCGATGTTTATGTGTCAAGTGGATAGGCGGTTTGGAGTACTCGTTAGAGTATTCTTATTGCTGTGTTGGTTTAGTTTACTGAATATTCCGTCCAATTTATCAGCTATTAGTGGGGGAATCCCACCAATGGGGCCACTTGGTCTAGTTTGGGAGACTCAACTAATTGAGAATGGTGGATATATGAAAGAAGTGGAAGCACTTCTAGTTGCTTATGAAGCGACTGTAGAAAAAAAATTAAATCCTATCTCGCGCAAAAAGGTTGGCCTTAAGGTCAATACCCGTGGCGGTAGAGGATTATCGACTCAATTGGACTTATTGCGCAGTATTATAGCGGCGCTAGTTAAGAGAGGCTTTAATCGAGAAAATATATTAATTGTTGATTTTTCAGAACATAAACTACGGCAGGCAGGAATCTTGCCTTTGCTAAGTGATTCAGGAGACCAATTTGATGGTTGCCCAGTACTGGCTTTAGATAGCAGAAAATATTTTGATGCAGACTGGTTTTATGATAGCCCTTTACCTCCTGTATTGGAGCGAAAATCTCAATTTTTTGATGCTTCAAAAGTTTCAAGCCTTTCGAAGATTAGTGCGCAAAAGCGGAAGAGCTATTTACCCATGCCGTTATTATTTGATGTGGATTTCTGGATAAACATAGCTACCGGAGTCGATGACCCAGCGCTTGGTATTGATGGCGCTCTTGCTAATGCCACATTATGGAATGTGAGCAATAGTCAGCGTTTCCTAGTGAACCAAGCTACTGCATCAGCAGCTGTTGCTGAAATAGCCGCGATTCCTGAACTGCGTGAACGTATGATTTTACATATTATGTCTATGGAATGTTATCAGTTTATTGCAGGGCCGTTCTTTAATTCAATATATACTCGTAACGAGCAATGCCTACGTATGAGCAGTGATCCGATAGCTATAGATCGATTACTATTCGATCGTATCAATGAATTAAGACTTTGGGAAGGCTTCCCGCAAATTGATCCTTTGCCGCGGCAGTTTCCTTTTGCTGCAAGTTTAGGTATGGGAATATTTGAGCGATCAGCAATACGTGTTCATATAATCCAATCTCTAGACAACCGCCAGTGATGAATTGGATTTAATTGAGACGAATGCACTTGAAATAAGGTTAAAATATCGTGTCATAGAATTTTATGAGTGTTGCTGATTATTATCCTATTTTAATTCAATTTTGTTTAGCAATGAGCGTTGGTATTGTAGTGCTTGTTGTATCCCATATTTTCGGTCAACGCGGTACAGCTACTGACATAAAAAACTCCCCCTATGAGTGCGGTATGCTTGCAGAGGGATCGAGTCATGCGCGTTTTGCTGTAAAATTTTATGTGACCGCTATGTTGTTTATACTCTTTGATATTGAAGTAGTATTTTTGATCCCATGGGTATTAGTCTTTCGCGAGTTTCTTGCTGCACAATTACCTATATTACTTCCTATCTTCTTTTTTCTTTTTGTGCTAATTTTAGGTTTTATCTATGAACTTAAAAAGGGTGC
>JAKVCN010000101.1 GCA_022448585.1 Puniceicoccaceae bacterium
TCGGTTTCTAGTAGACAGCGGGCAAGACCTATTTTCCAGTCCTTTACATCTGGCTGAATTAAAATGGCCTGTCGATAAGCTGCTTCCGCTGGATAGTACTTCTCTTCGCTTAAGTAACCATATGCCAATAATCCGTAAGCGCGGCCATCGACAACGCCAAGTTCTAAAGCTTTAGAAATTGTCGGGATTGCCTTTTCGAAATTTCCATCCTGTACGTATACGAGCCCTAGGTTTTTGTACGCGCGACGAAATTCTGGATGCTTCTTTGTGGCACTGGTATAGTATTTTTGCGCTTTAGCTAAGTTGCCTTCTTGAAAATATAAATTCGCAAGAATAAAGTCAAAGGCGGCACTGCTAGAGGGTTTAATTTGAGGTTCTAATTGTTTGATAGCAGCCTTAGGACTCGCTTTGATCAAATCAATTAACGTACGTAGCACAGTCTTCTCGGCGTCGGATATCTTCGGCTCATATTCGCCCAAGAATCCATAACTACCCAAAAAGGATTTAACGAAACTTTCGTCTTTCCACATCTGCGAAGCAGTATACTTATTCGCTGTTTTGCCACTTACTGATAGGCTTGAGAGTGAAGCAATGAAGGCCACACTTAGAAGTAATGTTTTGAATGAATGCATAATCTTGAGGGAGAAATGATTAGTGTAAGGAAAGAAAATTGGTTTTATTAATTGGCTCAATCTAGGGTGTAAGGAATTTTGACTCGAGTACGGGTTTTGACTTTGCGACCGTCTTTTTCACCAGCAGTAAATTTCCACCCGCGTATGGCATCTATTGTGGGTGCCTCAAAGACTGGATCACTTGACTGCTTGGCTACAACATTTACTACATTTCCTAATTCATCGATGATAAATTCTGCTACGACAAAGCCCTCTTGACCGCGACGTTTTGCAGTACTGGGATATTTAGGAGGACTTTGCTTTCTAGGTCTTGGCTTGTTATCTAGATCACCAATATCAAAGATGTCTAGCGTGCCAAGATCTTCATTTTTGGCATTAAAACTAGGCATCGCAAAGTCTCCAGAAAGAGATCCGCCTGTGCCTGGATTAAGTGCCATATCTAGCTGCTCTAGTGTTATTGGAGGTGGGGGCGCATCTAATTCTGGTGGTGGCTCGTCTTCTTCAGGTTCTGGTGGAGGAGGTGGTTCCTCCGGCGGAGGCGGAGGGGGTGGGGGAGCGATCTCAAGAGCATCGATAGACTCAGGAGCCTTTTCATATTGAGTAAAAATTTGTGTCAGTGGTATCGCTAAAAAAAGTAATATGCAGACGCAGGAGCCTATAATTATGCTGCGAGTTTGATTACTATCTCCTGAAGGAGGTTGGTAAACCGGGGCCATTGAGTGCTAGATATAGATGAGTATTTTAAATGGTGGGACTCAGCGCTTGGTAGAAAAGTTGATGGACTTTGCTCCCGCTAGTTTAGCCTCACCGTAAACACGAGAGAAAACACCATGACTGGCACCTTCGTCTGCTTGGATAATAACAGGAATATCTTCATTTAAGGTAAGGCGTTTAACGATTGCAGAAACGCCACTGATTCCGATGTCGCGGCCTCCATAAATAACCTTATTATTTTTTGTAACTGCAATAAGGATACTATTTTTTTCTAGCTGAATAGCAGCAGCAGCTTCTGGTTTATTGACTTCGACACCTGTCTCTTCGACGAACACGGTCGTCACAATAAAGAAGATAAGGAGAATAAATACCATATCGATCATCGGTGAGAGATTGATCTCTACATCATCACGATCCTCAGAGGTTAAATTTCTTCGCATAATAGCTTGGGATTAGTTTGGTAATTATTAGATGGTTTAGTCGAGCTTGAGCTTGGTTAAGCTCATCGCTTCGATCCGTGCAAGTGCCGCTTCAATTGCATGCTTACGGCGGCGTATAATAAGAATGAGAAATATACCAGGAAGAGCAATAAATAGCCCTGTTTGCGTGGTAATGAGCGCTTCTGAAATGCCTTCAGCCACTTTAGCAGCAGTCTCCGAACCACCACCGCTGGAAATGGCTGCAAAGGTGCCGAGCATACCTATGACCGTTCCGAGTAGGCCCATGAGCGGTGCCGCAGCAACCAGTGTGTTTAGAAAAACGAGTCGCCTCTCGATATTGTGAATCATTGACTGACGAATTTCTTCAAAACGTCGGCGCACTTGCTTGGCTTGACTCACGTTTTCTTGGGTATAGCGAATGATGGTGCCGGCTCGACCTGTGGCACTTTTAGGATTATATATCCACTCATCCCATTCACTTTCTTTACCCATCTGTACAGCTTGAGTCTGTAGTGTGAGCAGTAATTTTATGCCGCTTATATATATGAGCGCTGCTAACAATACTAGTGGTATCATGACCCAACCACCACTCATCCATATTCCACAGCATTTATACAGTATTTCTAGCACGGAATCGATTTCTCTCTAATTTTTTTACGATATAAAAGTTAGAATTTTCTATCCAACAGCGTTACTTTTAGAGGCTGCGACACCATTCATGAAGCCAACAGCAGTTTGCTCCAAATCACCGATTTTTTGTTTTGCCATACGAGATAGCAGGCCATGCAAGATGAGAGATGGAATCGCTACAATGAGACCAAGCTCAGTGGTGACTAGCGCTTCAGAAATACCGGAAGATAAACTTTTTGCATCTCCTGTGCCGAATATAGTTATCAAATTAAAGGTTTTGATCATACCAGTGACGGTACCTAAAAGTCCTAATAGTGGAGCAGCCGCAGCAGTTAGCGCCATGAAGGAAAGAAAGCGTTCAAGTTTTGGACGAACAGCTAAGATTTTTTCGTAGAGTATCTCTTCTAAAGTACTACGTTTTTCATCGGCATGTTCGATACCTGTAAGAAGTAGCTCTCCACCCACACCTGTTATCGCTTGTGCTGCTTTTTGTGCGCCTACTGTATCACCGCTTTCCATACTGCTAAGTACTACTTGTACTTTTTCTGGGTCTGGCGTTTTGAAGGTGGTAATTTCTTTTATTTTAAAGATACCAAGTAGTAAACAGACTACGCCTAGCGCTATAATAACTGTACCCACACTGCCACCTTTGGCTAAGTGTTCGCCTATGCTGTCATTACCTTCGACGATCTTCAGCGCCTTACCTAGGGTTGCATCTGCTGGAATGTTACCTTCACCTGACTCGACTAACTGGCGAATACCATCGCTGAATGCTTGGCCAGGCAGCGCTATGGAAGCCTCTGCTGCATTTAGCTTGGTGACCGCTAGACCGGCGACCTCAGTTTGTTCAGATGCATAATAGACAGTGGGGCCAAAGGCCGCAAAGCGTCCTTGTTCTATATTGCCTTCGGGCGTGAGCGCCACGCCAGCGAAACTGTAGCCACCTACTAGTTTACCAAGACGGTCAATCGCTACATCAATGACATCAATTTGTTTGTTGAAGCGATCCGCTTGGCTCATGTCGGAGTCTTCCAGTGCCAGCTTCGCTTCTTCTGCGGCTGCGGTGTATAGCTGACGCTCGCTGTAATCGATACGAGTCTCAAATGAGCGCACAAATTCGTCGAGCAGGCCAGCGGCGTATTCGTTCTGTGCTTGGATTGCATCTACTTGGTCGCGCAA
>JAKVCN010000102.1 GCA_022448585.1 Puniceicoccaceae bacterium
TAAGTGTTGGGTTTTCTTTATGGTCGCCAGTCAGTTTGATTAGCTCCGTCTCCGACGCACCAAAAACAATGCATCCTATATTAGCCCAGTAGATGGCTCCTGTACACATTGCGCACGGCTCAAAGTTAGTAACTAAAGTACAGCACCATAAAAACTCAGAGCTATATATTTCTGCGGCCTTACGCACTAGTTCGATCTCGGCATGCTTAACAGTACTAACGTTAGAAGCAGATAATAGTATGGTCTCTGAATCCTCAGCCAGCAGAGTTGCGGCAAAAGGATGCTTACCATTATTTTTTGCCTTCGCCGCAAGCAAATTTACCTTACGTAATGCTTCGCAAGCCTGCTTCTCATTCATTTCTTAGTAACTAATAAAGGGATTACTAGTAGTAGAATAGTTCTTCAACAATGAGATTAAAATACTTTGTTAATGCTACAAAGCACCCTACTCTACTCATTCCCAGTCGACTCAATAATATTAGAAGACTTAGAATCAGGATCTGTGTAAGATCCAGTAAAAACTTCTCCCGTGCTGGCAGGCTCAGGCGCCATGGCTTCATCTGGTATGCGAGCGATCGATTCTAACACTATAGGAATCGCCTGGGCAGCAATTCTCTGTACACTCTCTTGCATGTCCTTAAAATCAAAAGGACGTACTCCGACTGCAGGATTAGCAATTGAACACAAGGTCGCCCAACGAATGCCGAGTTGACGAGCGTAAACTGTACAGGTGCCGACATTCTCGCTGGTTAAATCAGCGCCGAGTATTCGCATAGCCCTGATTTCAGCAGCTGTCTCGAAGCGACCAGGGTTATGCTGAACAAATACACCGTGCTCCCATAATTTGCCAGTATAACCAGGCTGGGCTTTGCGCGCTTCATCAATCAGAAGATTTCGCAATGATGGGCTATATGGCTCTGCGTAATTGGCAAATATTCCAGGTCTCTCTATGCCGGCAAAATCTAAAATATTTTGTGTTCGGTGACTCTCCATTACCATAAAGTCATCAATGATAACAAGATCGTCGTAGTCCCAGTCAGTACGAATAGCTCCAGAACTGGCGCCCCCTAAAGCATGCGTTACACCTGCCTTGTAGAGGGAATACCAGGTTCTAACATGGACGTTTTCATCATTCTCGCTAGGAATATCTGTTTCATAGCCATACATTCTTACATAATAAAAAGGTACGCCTTTGTAACGCATTTTGTAGAGTTTTGGACCTAGCCCTACAGGCGTTTCGATCTGAATAAAGCCTTCGTTCTCAACCAAGCCTAGCCCAAATTTTTCGGGTGCTCCAAAAGAAGTCCCTCCAACTACAGCAATAAATACTTTTTCATCTGCTGCACTGGAAGGCAAAATGAATCCGGCAGTGCAAACAACTGAAAATAGGAAAATTGTGTACAATAATTTCATAGTAATAATATAGCACTAACTAGACCGATTTATTGTAAACTCATAAATTAGCTAGTTTTTCAATCAACAGAGCTTCCAGTCCAAGGCGATCTACTTTACGAATGACAACAGCCGGTTGCTCACCTAGGTTTGGCTGATAATGCTCCCGCCATGAAAGCGTGTCTCCATAGCTCGGTCCAAATTGCGTGTTGTAATCAACGTACAGTCGCTCTTTTTCGACAATTAAGCTAGGGTCTAGCCATACAGCCGCAGCAATCTCATCCCAGAGTGGAAATCCTGGCTCCCAAGTCGCTAGTACTTCGCCCATCTCTTTGGGGGCAGCATTTGCAGCACGATTCAATAACTCGGCAGTTAATTGCGTGCTAGTTGATGGATCGACTGGAATAATCGTAATTTTGGGCCATGGGCTTCTCGAGGTAATACTTGCCGCCTCCGGGTCGAGTCGAATGTTGAACTCGCGCCTCGGTGAGTTTGCAAATTCGCGAGCAAAATCAGCCGCTACTTGGTTGTCGATAACCTGCTGCGGATTAAAACTGGCGCCCATATACACCAATTCCTTAGCTAAGCTTGCAAATTCAGGATCCAGTCGTTGCGCTAGAGCAAGATTCGTCAGCGGCCCGCCTGCTATTATACTAATTTCACCTGGATAAGTCCGCACCATTTCTATAAGAAAATTTGCAGCAATGCGCGGGTCGGCTTCTATTGTAGGATTACCCCAAGTAACTTCCACAGAAGCATCCACCTCATAGTATTCAGGTAAACTCTGAATAGTAGGTTCTGCCCACTCTTTCATCCACACTCCCTTCCATGTGAGGCGCCCATATAGCGCTTCCCATAGCTTCGTTTGTGCTTCCGTATTTAATAGCGGATATGTTGCTCCCATAACTACAGGTATATCCGGGCGATCAATTAGCTCCAAGCCGCGCAAAGCATACGGGACAATACGCCCTGACCAACTGTTTCCAGTAACTGAAGCAATGCCAAGTACCTCAACATCATCAGCGCCCAATAACATAAGGTGCATTAAGCTAAAGGAATCATCATCAATAATGACCTTACGCTTTTCTGCGCCTGCAAGCAGAGGAAGCAAAATAAGAAGCAACAGGCAAAACAATGGGCGCATGTTGTACCATTTTTTAAAGACTTGATAGTTATTCATAATAAAAGGAAAGCATACGACATGCCATGAAGCACAAGGAAGTACCAAGATTTTTATTCGCATTAAAAAACGAAGATTACTATCTTTATTGGTCACTTTAATTTATGACTTACAAGCTTTCATATATATCTAATGAATCTATGCACAAAGCAGACACCCTAAGTTATAATGGCACAGTTTATGGTATTATAGCTTAGTATGTTTAAGGGTGCCCCGATTCTGGTTCTAAGTGCTATGCCATCAGAGAGTCGGCTTATCCAAAATGAGCTAAGTAACTGTTCCGAAGATAAATTATCTATCTTCAAATACAAGAGAGGTACTGTAGGGCGGCACGATATAATTTCCACAGTAACTGGAGTCGGCGTTACGAATGCAGCCATGTGTACCGCTCTTTTTGTAGAAAAACTTAAGCCTAAGGCGGTTATAGTATCTGGTACAGGCTCTAGAATGCATCCCAGAGTAAATTGTGGTGATGTGATTATTTCTAAGCGGACTATCCACCACGCTGCAGGTAACTTGACCGAAAAAGGTATGGAATATAGAAAAGTTCGAAGTCCGAATGTAGAAATGATGACTCATTATCTGTATAAGCCAAGTAAGACTCTATACAATGCCGCTCTAGCCATCGCAAAGAATTACAAGAGCGCAGCCATAAGAGTCGACCAAGTTAGTTATCAGCCCAAAATATATACAGGTGTAGTCTGTGCCAGCGACCTATTTGGAGTCAATCGAGCACGAATTGATGACATTAGAGCAAAGCTCAATCCTGACCTAATGGAAATGGAAAGCGCCGCGATTGCACAGGTCTGTAATCACTTGCGATATCCGCATATTGTGTTTCGAGCAGGTAGCAACAAGACACAAGCCAACCCAGGACGTGACTATCGTAAATATGGACAGTTAGCAGCGGCATCTGCGGCGCGCTGGACTATTCATTTCCTAAAGTATTACTCTGATTAAAATGAGAATTTTTAAGATCAGTCGCG
>JAKVCN010000103.1 GCA_022448585.1 Puniceicoccaceae bacterium
AGAAATGGATCCCTGAATACCAACCTGCACTGATTGATTCTAAAGAGTGAATATAAAAATTATCTTAATCTTCAGATGAGTCTTTTGGATCGAAAGCGTCACGCATGCCATCGCCTAAGAAATTTAGGGCGAATAGGGTTAGCGAAAAGAGGACAGCAGGAAAGATTAATAACCATGGGAAAACATCAATTTTTCGGGCGCCTTCATTAATAAGAGTGCCCCAAGAGCTCATCGGGGGTTGTATACCTAAGCCCAAGAAACTAAGCACCGATTCGATTAGAATTACCGATGGGATAGTTAGGGTCGTATAAATAATAACAGGGCCTATCAGATTAGGCAGTAGATGATGGGTGAGGATGCGTAAGTGGCTGCTGCCTGCGATTTTTGCGGCTTCAAGATAGGCTTGTTTACAGAGTACTTTTGTTTGACCACGCACGATGCGTGCCATCGTTAGCCACTCGACTAGACCAATAGCCATAAAAATTAAGAAGATACTTTTTTTATCAAAGGTAACTGTCAGAATTATAACAATCATTGTAAATGGTAGTGCATATACCGCATCCACAAAGCGCATGAGTACTGTATCGGTACGCCCACCAGTAGTTCCGGCGATAAGGCCATAGCTTACGCCGATTACTAGAGCAACGACACTAGCAGCAAATCCAACCCCAATCGAGATTCGTCCTCCAATAAGAACGCGTACTAGAAGATCTCTCCCGTGTTCATCAGTGCCAAACCAGTGCTCTTGAGTAGGGTGGGTCGCCCCGCTAACTAAGTCCTGTTGCTCGTAGCCATAAGGGCTAAAAATAGGTCCTATCCAACAAAGTAGAGTTATTGTAAAAAAGACAATAGCAGCCACGCAAGCTACACGGTTGCGCCGTAGACGTCTCCATACGCTGCTTTCTAAGTTTTTTGCTGTCGTTAGGACGACTTGATTTGTCCTTCGTTTAATCATTACGCGTGCGCGGTTGCATCCACATTTGAATAAGGTCGACGATTAAATTAAATAGAATGATCAGCACTGCATAAAACAGCACAGTGCCCATTACCATAGTGTAGTCACGATTGAGAGCAGCATTTACAAAGAAGGGGCCTAGCCCTGGTATAAAAAATATGGTTTCCACAACAAAGGAGCCGCTTATAAGTCCTGCTGCTGTAGGTCCAATATAAGATAATACTGGTAGCAGAGCTGTGCGAAGAGCATGACGCACTATAATTAACCAACTTGTTATTCCCTTAGCTCGGGCGGTGCGTATATAGTCCTGCCGGAGTACGTCGAGCATGCCACCTCGTGAGAGCCGTGCAATGTACGCGACATATAGTAAGCTCAAGCTAAGTACCGGTAGAACTCGGTCACTGGCACTGACCCAACCTATGGGATTGAACCAACCAAGTTGTAAGCTGAAAACTAAAATTAAAATGGGAGCAATGACAAATGAGGGAAGGCAGATACCAACAGCGGCAATGCCCATGAGAATATTTTCGGTACTCTTTTTATGTCGAAGTGCAGCTATCGATCCTATCGGAATCCCAATTATTAATGCTAGTAGTAATGCCCAAAGACCGAGCTCAAGGGAAACAGGAAAGGACTGTGCAATGATCTCTTGGACATCCCATCCTGCATATTTATAAGAAGGTCCGAGGTCACCGCGGAGAATATTTTCAAAGAATTGAAAGTATTGAACGAGGAGTGGTTCATCGAGTCCGTAGTGTGCTTCGATTTGGGCTTTAATTTCTGGGCTTACTGGTTTCTCATCATCAAAAGGACCACCAGGTGCTATTCGAAGTAGTACAAATGTAGCAGTTGCCACTAGCCATAGCGTTGGGATTGCCTGTAATAGACGTCTAGCGATGTACGTAATCATTTCAAATCTAGGACTTGGTAGGGATGCGTATCGAGCAGACTTGGATACCAACCTGTCACGCTAGGATCAATTAGGCGGCTAGTCACATAAAAGTAGATTGGAATGACTGGCATCTGACCAATTAGAATCTTTTCAGCTTCCTCAAATAGCTTATGCCTGTCCTTAGGATCTTGAGTGCGAGCAGCCTGCTCAATTAACTGATCGTATCTTGGGTGACTCCAATTTGTGTGATTATTACCATTATCTGTTACGCCAAGACTCAAGAAGGTATTAGGATCATCATAGTCGCCAAACCATGCAGCGCGCAGAATGTCAAAATCACCTGACTCACGAGTCGATAGGTAGGCCTTCCATTCTTGATTATATAATTCAATGTCGATTCCTAGCTGTGTCTTCCACATTTGCTGAATGGCGACTGCGATGGAGCGATGCGATTGGCTGGTATTGTAGAGAAGCTCAAAACTAGGGAAGCCTTCACCGTTTGGATATCCAGCTTCTGAGAGTAGTTTCCGAGCGAGCTCTGGGTTATAATCAAATTGGCGCGTAACGCTGTAGCCACCAGTATTCGGAGGTGTAAAGTGATAGGCTGGGCTTTGGCCAGCACGCAGAATATGTTTGGTTATTTGTTCCCGATCGATCGCATATGCGAGCGCCTTTCTTACCAGTGGATTATCGAGCGGTGGGCGCGCAGTATTGAGCATGTAGTAATAGACACCTAGTGCTGTATCTAGGTGTAAGCTCTCAGGATAATTCTTACGGTACCAGTCGATGCGGTGCACAGGTACTGTGCTTGTAAGGTGGAGTTGTCCTGCTCGAAAAGCGCGTTCTTCAGTCTCCGATTCGATGGGTAGAAAATGCATACCGTTTAGTTTCACTAAATCTGCTTGGCGGTAGTGTAAGTTGCGGGTGACATAAATTTGGTTATTTAATCGCCACTCTTTTAGCTGATAAGGTCCGTTGCCTACAAAATTTCCAGCTTTGGTCCATTTTGAAATACGGCTCGTCATGGAGCCAAATTTCAATATGGTTGGCGGATGTACTGGCCACCAAGTATTATGGGTCATCAGACTGAGCAAATAAGGAGTCGGCGATTCGAGCTCGATCACCAGCGTGGTTGCGTCGGGTGCACAGAGGCCAACTTGAGTAAAATCTTTGATTTTTCCGGTGTGAAAGGCTTTCGCCTGTTTAATCGGATATAACATGTATGCATAGGGCGCGCCGAGCGCAGGGGAAAGTATACGCTCAAAGGAGAAAAGGAAGTCCTGGGCTGTGACTGGATCTCCATTCGACCAGCGAGCTAGTGGGTCAAAGTACATCGTGTAACGCAGTCCGTCAGCAGAGATCTCCCAAGACTTAGCGACCCCTGGTTCTACTTGCATTGTCTTTGGGTTTAGCGTTGTAAGGCCCTCCAGCAAAGAAAGTAGTACCGAGTATTCCGTTAGTCCGGTTGTAATTTGTGGATCCAGCGCTGCAGGTTCGGCGCCAATGCCAATGTATAGCTCCCGATCAAGATTACCGCGCTCAAGATTCGTTTGTT
>JAKVCN010000104.1 GCA_022448585.1 Puniceicoccaceae bacterium
TATCAATAATCCTGAGGATAGCTCTGCAGGTACTCGCAGAATGCCATTTAGCAAAAAGATATTTATCGAGCAGGATGACTTTCGTGAAGAGGCTAATCGTAAGTTTTATCGTCTCAAAAAGGGCGGAGAGGTTCGTCTTCGATATGGATATATTATTAAGTGCGAGGATGTTATTAAGGATTCAGATGGGGTTGTCATTAAGCTGCTATGTAGTGCTGATTTAGATACGCTTAATAAGAGTCCAGAAGACCGCAAAGTAAAGGGAGTCATTCACTGGGTGAGTGCGCCTCATGCGTTGCAAGCTCCAGTGCGAATATTTGATCGCCTCTTCAGTGTGGAGAAGCCAGACAATGATAAGACTATGGATTTTATGAAGTACGTAAATCCTGACTCCCTTACAGTGACCTCTGCATGGTGTGAGCCTAGTTTAGGAGAATTACCAGTTGGTCAAAGCTGTCAGTTTGAGCGAATCGGATACTTTTGCCTAGATAGCGAACTTTCAAAGAAGGGTGCTCCTGTTTTTAATCAAACAGTCGGCTTGCGAGACTCTTGGAGTAAAGTAGATGCAAAGAGTCATTCACAGAAAGACAGCTAGTTAATGAGTTATGAAAAATTGTACAAAAGAACTCTATTTAGAAGTATTTGGTGAAGAAGCGGAGCAACTTGCATTTGCTCCAGGACGCATTGAATTTATCGGTAATCATACTGATTATAATGGAGGTCTAGTAATGGGGGCAGCTGTGAAAGAGGGTATTACTGTGGCTGTTGGTCGGCGCAAGGACAGAACTATATCTTTACGTACTGAGGCTTCGAAGCGTGTGGATATTAGTCTAGATAATTTACAGCCATTACAAGGTAAGGATGTATGGATTAATTATCCAGTAGGAGTTACTAATGTCTTGATGGATGCAGGCATGGATATGCCGGTTGGCTACAATATAGCGGTTACTTCTACCCTTCCTTCTGGGGCAGGTATGAGTAGCAGCGCTGCATTCGAATTATCGACAGCGTATGCGCTCGCGTCTATTTATGGATATGAGGCAGATAAGGCTCAGTTCGCTCGAATTGGACGTAAAGCAGAAAATGAATTTGTTGGTATGCCCTGCGGTATTTTAGATCAAGGAGTCAGTGCATTTGGTGAACATAATGCGCTTGTGCGGATTGATTGTAAGAGTGAGTCATTTTCAAATTTAGCGATGCCAAAGGGTACGCATTTTTGGATTTTTGATTCGAACGTAAAACATGCTCTGGTAGATTCGGCGTATGCAGACCGTCATAAAGAGTGCCATGATGCACTTTCTATACTACAGAATACTTACCCTCTAGCGAAGTCATTGACGGATATTAGTGAGGAGCAGCTGCGCACTTGTGAGTCTACACTTGGGCCACTGCTTTTTCGGCGTGCCTTGCATATTGTTGGGGAAAATGATCGCGTTCGCTTAGTGGAGCAGGCCCTTCAGATAAATGATCTGCGCGCAGTCGGCAATGCGCTATATGCTTCACATGAGAGTTCACGAGTTAACTTTGATAATAGTATACAACAATTAGACTTCTTAGTGGATGCACTTAAGCAGCAACCCCATGTCTATGGAGCACGCCTTACCGGTGGCGGCTTTGGTGGCGCGGTTATGGCATACACCAATGCTGCTTTTGGGGAATCACTGGCAAATGCTCTATCTCTAGACTACAAAGAGGAGTTTGGTATAGAGGCGACTGTTCTTCACACAAGCGCGGGGAGTGGTGCTACTTTGCTTTAGATAAAGACTTTGATGCTTTCTTCTCACTCTAATCGATCCGATGAATTACTGTATATGTGCACAACTATAGTTGACAATAGATGCTGCTAGAGCGTCAAATCAGAATATGGGCGAACCGAAAAAAGTGATTCTTACTTGCGCGCAGCCTACGGGTGTACTCACCATGGGCAATTATCTTGGTGCAGTAAAGAACTGGGCTTCTATGCTTGGTAGTTATCAATGCTTTTTTGGTGTGGTTGACCAGCATGCGATTACTACGAAATATGTGCCTGCTAATTTGCGGAAAAATACTCTATCGTGCGTCGCTCAGTATATTGCCTGTGGCCTCGATCCGAAACAGGCTAATTTGTTTATTCAGTCCCATGTTACTGGGCATACCGAACTTGCATGGCTACTGAGTTGTTTGACCCCGATAGGTGAGCTGCAGCGCATGACCCAGTTTAAAGAAAAGGTGGCGCAGCTTGGGTTTAAAGCGAGCGATAATGAGGATGTAACTAGCGAGCTAAAATTTTCTCATAGCGGATCGCGCGCACAGTCATCCATTAATGCTGGCTTGCTGATGTATCCAGTACTAATGGCAGCCGATATTTTACTCTATAATGCCGATGCTGTACCTGTTGGCAGTGACCAGCGTCAGCATTTAGAGCTGTGCCGCGACCTAGCTCAACGTTTTAATCATACTTATTCTGACACCTTTACTATCCCCGAGCCGTTTATACCAAAATCTGGAGCGCGTATTATGTCCTTACAAGAGCCAGCTAGTAAGATGTCGAAAAGTGATGCGAATCAAAGTGCGACTTTATATATATTAGATGATCCAGATGTTCTCCGGAAGAAGATCATGAGTGCAGTGACCGACTCAGGCAGTGAAATCAAAGTTTCTGAAGATAAACCAGGTGTTTCGAATTTACTACAGATCCATTCCTTACTGAGCGGTACATCCATGACTGAATTAGAGTTGCACTTTACTGGCCAGGGTTATGGCGCATTAAAGCAAGAGGTCGCTGATGTCGTGGTTGCTGCTATGGAGCCTGTGCAAGCAAGATATTCTGAACTTATTAAAGATAAGGGCTATTTAGAATCAGTGCTAAAAGATGGCGCGGATGCTGCACAGCAGCGTGCTTATAAAATGCTTTCTAAGGTCTACCGTAAAGCAGGATTTGTGGAGCGTCCGCGTTAGTTTATTGTCAGCACGGCACAAAAGATGGTTGATCGATTTGTTACCAAGCATATGCATTAGTGTATAAGCGTCATGCAAAGCGACACCGATTCTCAACTGACAATAAGTAAATGGCCTTTTTATCTAGGCGATGTATTATTAATTGGCGTAGCTATTACGATAGGATCTCTTAGTAATTGGGAGCTGACTGATTTACAAGTTGCCTACTGTGTGGTTGCTGTAGGGCTTGGTTCTGGGCTTTTTGTTCTGCCTTACATTGTCGAGTACAGTATGCGTTACCGAGAACTAGCAGAGGATCGTGATAGTCAGTTACGAGTATTTATGCGCCAGCTCCAGCAGATTAAGCAAGCGAGTATGGTGCAGGCAGAGCAAATTTCGGCTCTTAGTGATACCAAGCGCG
>JAKVCN010000105.1 GCA_022448585.1 Puniceicoccaceae bacterium
AACAGAGTAGTTCGTAGTGGTGGTGATTTTTACATCGATTGGACTATGCGCCTTGATTTTAAGAAAACTCCGCCTGGTACATGGGAAGAGTCAATCGGGATGACTCGTATGCGCTTTAACAGCGATGGGCAGATCATATTTCATCAAGATTATTGGGATCCAACCGATATTGTCTACAAGCGCATCCCGATTGCTAAGCAGTTAATTGCCTTTGTTAAGTCCAAGATGTAGCGGTTACCAATAGGCAAAGCTTGCCTTTTTTGTGTGTAGCGGTTGTCTCCTAACGCCGAATAGGAGAAGTGACAGAGCGGCTTAATGTGCCTGATTCGAAATCAGGTGTGCCAGAAATGGTACCGGGGGTTCAAATCCCTCCTTCTCCGCCATTATAATCGCTATGAAATAGAGTAGAGGCTAACAGCTAATTTTAGTCTAATTATGTGACACTTTAATAATAGGATACTTAAATTTACCTACGACTGGTTAACTAGATATATTCTTTATTATTAATTTTTAATATAAATATTTGAACAATTGCGAGTGTGAAACTTAAAAAGCGAATCATATTGCCTTTGTTTGTAGCATCCTTGCAGCTAAGAAAATAGTAGATACCTACTCACTTTTTAAGAAATAAAAGCTGGACTCTTGTTCTATAGATTCTGTGTAAGATAAGCGATCTGAATCTAAGACGCAGTTTGTATTAGGAATTTCGGTATTGGTTTCACTGGAAAGTCTAGATTTCTTATAAACTTTCCAATTTTGGTTCACTTTTGCATCCCAATCAATTCGCACAAAACTGCCGTATTTGTTTATAGTCAATGGTTCTAATACATGTTGATCAGTGTCGTGTGGATATGCATCTAATGCATCGGGAACTCCGTCAGAATCAATATCATTGCTGGTTATAAAGTCGACGACTTCTTGAAAACCTGTTTCACTTTGATAGGGTGGTCTATGACCGTCCCCTGTTGACCTAGAATAGTCCGTGACGGTTTGTGAGTTCTTGAAAAAACTACTTAAATAATAGCTCTCTGTGTAGTCTACGACATGGTCATTATAACCGACAAAAACAAATACAGAGTTGTTGAAAGGCTTTTGGGCATTTAAATCAGCGAGTATCGCTTCTTTCTCAGTACTAGTGCTTCCCCCTGCGCCAGGGGCAAATCCATTGAAAAGAACTACTCGTTCGAAAGGTAAATTCTTTTTATAATTGATTAAACTCATGATCATTGAGGTGCCTTGAGAGTATCCGATGACACCAAAATAAGGACCTGTAGTATCAATGATTCGACTTAGGGTTGACAGTGAATCATCCAAGTTTCCATACCAATCTCCTCCTGATGAAGATGTCAGAAATGGAGCAGTCGCGTAATGGAATTCGTAGTCATTACCTAAGGCTTTTTCTAGTTGTGTAAACGGTGCCCAGTTTCCTGTACCCAAACCAGTTGAATTATATCCATGTAAAACAAGCATTTTTTTCTTACTAGTTGTAGAGCGCGCGTTGGCATTAATTCTAAAATCAGTTAAAGTGACTTCTGTATCTCTAGTGGTTAGATAAAGTGCTGCAGAATTAAAAGTATTTGAAACATAAGTAGAAGGATCAGGCACTACACTAATTGAGTCTATGCCATCACCATAATTATGGGAAAAGCTATCGTATTTAACAACTCCTTCAATAAGAACACCAACTGTGCGACCAGTCCAGGTAGCTGCTGGTGAACTAACAGCAGGAATTGTAAGAGTGTTAAGACCAAGCTCTAAATCTGTAATTGTACCTAGATCAGTGGAACCATTCGCATAAGTTCTGAAATATCTCCACCTAGGACCAACACTGGTATCGCCAGGTGTATTAGGTGATAATGATGTTACATTTATCGTAAATTCTTGGGCGTTGAATGAACCTGCCCAACCCGCAACATCTGTTGTTTTAGAATCATTAAGGCCAGCTTTGTAAGAATCTCTGTTGCCGATACCACTAATATATATTGTTTTGAAGTAAGTTCCATCTTGAATGTCTGTCGAAGTCCCAATACTTGTACTGTCAGCAGGAAGGGTTGTACTGTCTACTAAATTATCGAAAGCGCCACCAGGAGTGGAACTAACTTGGATTATATTGCCAGCATTACTTCCTTGAGAGGGTATGTTAATGGTGTATATGGTTGGAGTAGCTCCAGAAATAGTTATTGGGCTTGTGTTAAATGCAGGGTTTACTTTTGGCCATGGATTAGACTCAAATCTGAAGTAGATGCCTACATCACCGTTGGGTGCAGAAGCAGTGAATGTGATACTTCCACTCGATTTAAAGCGTAATGGATATATTTGTGCTAAGTTGGAAAATCCAGCATCGCTTTCAGCTGACGATGGAAAATTAAAATTGTCTCCATTCACTTCAGTGCCATTAAAAGTTCCTATAAAAACTGGTGTAAAATCGGTATTAGAGGCCATTAGTGAGCCGCATTTAAGCACAAGAAAAGTGCATAGAGTTAAGAACAGGCGCAAGAGGTGTGATGTAAGTATTAGCATTTATGGAATTACATGCGTAGAAGTACTTGATGTAGGCGCAAAAGCAAAAGCTGCTGATGAAAAAAATAGTAAGAAAATAACTGTATACATCACAGATAGTATTTTTTCTATGCTTATATAATTATTATTTATATTCCACACCGTGAAGCAAATATTTTTTAAGCAGTTGATGTATAAACATCAGCAAGAGGGCAGCCAAGCGAACCCCCGCCCCTCGATTTTGTGTGACACATTTGTGACACTTTTTATTCTACTTATTGCAGATACTTGCATCATTATTCAAAGTAAAAGCCTTCAATCATCAGTTTTTAGCAGTATATAGGGTATTTACTGACATCTATATTAGGGTAATAAGGGTTTAAATCCCTCCTTCTCCGCCATTTTAGTGTTGTTATAGGATTTATCCTCTTAAGCCCTTGACTAAATGAAAGTCACTTTCATTAGTGATTTATGGATTACGATGTCATTATTGTTGGCGCTGGACCTGCAGGGATCGGATGCGCGCTTTCATTACAAAGGGCGGGGGTAGAAGATGTCCTATTACTGGAGGCCGATCGCATCGGTGGCTCATTTAGGCGCTGGCCCGACCAGATGCGCCTCATAACTCCATCTTTTCATGGAAACTCTTTTTTTCAAACCGATCTTAACGCGGTTACACCAGACACCAGCCCAGCAGATTTTTTTCAGAAAGAACATCTGAGCGGCCGAGACTATGCAAATTATCTAGCGACTGTTGTTTCTCATTTTAGGCTGAATGTAAGGGAGCAGGAGAAAGTACAAGAGGTCGACGTCG
>JAKVCN010000106.1 GCA_022448585.1 Puniceicoccaceae bacterium
AGTCAAGTTATTGAAGGCAATCATTATGAAGTACGCATTGCTGGCGAGACGATGCGCCTGTATCGCAATGGGATTCATCATTCACAGTATAATCCAAATCGACCTCTAGGGGGTGGCATCTGGGATTTGCTTTCGCTACCTGCGTTGTATCGCCCCAAAGGAGAAATTAAGGATGCTCTGATTCTTGGGTTTGGCGCTGGATCTGCAGGACGAGTATTACAGCAATTAGTAGAACCAAAAAATATATTGGGTGTAGATCTAGACCCAATTCACCTGACGATAGCCGATGGTTTCTTCGATTGTAGCCATGGTTGTGAGCTCCTTTCAGCAGATGCAGTGGAGTGGGTGCGCCATGGGACTGAAAAGAAACAATACGATTACATCTTAGATGATCTGTATGCAGAAGATGCTGGATTACCTGTTCGATGTGCGCCGATGGACTTAGCTTGGTACCAATCTTTAGCCAAATTATTAAGACCGAATGGATTATTAGTTTTAAATATACTTGAACCTGAGAAATTGCCTTACATAGCGCCGCTTCAAGACAGCTCCCTGCGTCATCAGTTTACAAATGCCGAAGTCTTTAAAATAACGGGTTATGAAAATAGAATTCTAGCCTTATCAGCTGTGCCCTTTGATACAGCTCAATTAACGTCTAATCTGTGCGATATTTTCAAGCGCTTTCCACGCTGCCGTGGGGTTACTAAAATCTACCAATCAGAATCTCTCATCCGCTCTTAAATCGGGGTTTTTGTCAGAAGATCCTTATTTCAGATCTCCGAACCCGCCAGGCAGTACATCCAGATGCTTGCGAAGTTGAACTTTCATTGCAGCTAGTTGTTTCGCGTACTTTGGATTGTCTGCGAGGTTGATTTGTTCTTTTGGATCATTACCCAAATAGTATAGTTGGTCGCGGTCAAAATAGCCAGGGTAGGATCCAGTCGAATATTTTTCTGCGTCTCCTCCGCCAGGAATTGCAGTCAAATGGCTGAAGGGGCGACTTGGGTCATCGGTGACGATATTGAGGTGACGCTTGCGGCGCTTGTCATTCCACTCTTCTAGTACAGTTGCTCTTTCAACAAGGCTCATATTCTCAATAGGCTCTGGGTAGCGGATAGCCATGTACTTCCAATTGCCAATTCTAAGTCCGCGAGCATAACCAAGCTCAAAGTAAAGACTTCTATCTCTTGGTGGCTCTATGCCTTGTAGGTAGGAGTGAAAACTTTCTCCATCAAATTGATTCTTTGAATAGTCAATCTTAGCAAAGTCCAAAATCGTCGGGGCAAAATCAACATTGGAGACCAATGCATTCGAAGTAGCACCAACAGGAAATCCGCCCTTTCGCCAGACGATACTAGGATTGTGCACGCCACCTTGATAAACGGTGCCTTTCGCAAGTTGGCCGTGGTCGTTAAAGAAGAAAATGATCGTGTTGTCGATCTGCCCATTTGCTTCGAGAGCCTGTAGAAGGGCGCCAAGGGCATCATCGAGCCAAAGTATATTAGCGGTACTGTCGTTTACAGGAAGCCCAGCAGCTTTAATTCGTTTTGGAATACTAGCGCGTGAAGGTTGTACGTTCGGCGCTTGCTCTAAATACCCTAATGCAGTCAAGCGCGGATCAGCCCTCCACGAGCGCTTTGCTACAGTTGGCCCGTGTGGGACCGTGGTAGCAAAGTATAGAAAAAAAGGATTCTCATCGGCTTGATTTAAGAAACGCACGCCAGCACTGGTGATCCAATCCATGTTTTGCACGGCGACTTCATGGAGTCCTAAAAAGTTTGGGTTGTTGTGATATACACTATCGGCGAAGTCGAAGCCGATCTCGCGCATCGCTTGGCAGGTATGATCATGGTTTGCCTTAAGGAGCGCTTTATTTGCTGGATCCTTAGCACTAGCGTCAAAGTTTTTGAATTTTTTTAGGTGGTGAACCTCGGCTACATGGTTCTTGCCAGCCATCCCAGTGGTATACCCAGCAGCTTGCAGAATTGCTGGCAAAGTAGTGTCGCTGGATAATATATGAGTATTGAATTCAACAATGCTTTGACCATTTTTTTCGGTTATTTGCTTAAACCAGGGATTTTGTGCACGGCTCCCAAATTTTCCGGTCAGAACGTTGTACCTGCTTGGCGTGCATACCGGAGAGACAACATGCTGCTGGAGCATAATTGTGCCCTCTCTAGCAATGCGATCGAGGTTAGGTGTGAGGTTTTTGCCTTTGCCCTGAGGTAAACAATTAAAGTGCTGGGGTAGCATGTCGTCCGCTATAAAAAATAGTATATTGGGGCGCTCCTCTGCATTTGTTTTAGCGAAGCAATGACTACTTAAAAAATTAAAAATAGTAAGCGTGAGAAATATAGATACTAATCTTTGATTCATTTTAGACTTAATGCTAGGTAAGTGTTAGAGTATTTGCTGCTTATTTTTATAGATATCTAGATTAAAATTTCACTATCTATTCACTTAAATTTATTTACTTTGAAGCGAGTAAAAAAATTATTTAGTTCAGCACTAAGCTGCTGTACGGTTTTCTTGTACTTTTGATCGTTTACAAGATTTCGCTGTTCAAGTGGATCCATTTTATAATCATACAATTCCGTTGCATCAATGCGTCGATTTGGTTGTGCCCCTATGCCGCTAGTTTCATACCATGAAATGTAGCGGTAGCGCTCATCTCTTAGCGCATATCCCATCCGAGTCCCTTTAGGAAATTGGCTGATGGCATACAAGCGGGGTGGTTCAGACAAGTCATTGCCTTGAATCAGTGGGGCTAAACTAATTCCATCGAGATATTTCGGAACTGTCAGATCAGATAGTTCGCAAAGAGTGGGAAATAAATCTACTAACTCGGTTGGCATAGTCGTCACTTGCTGTATGCCATTTGGGATGGATATAATGAGAGGCACTCTGGTAGCTTGCTCATAATTGGTGTGCTTGCACCAGAGTCCGTGATCCCCGAGATGCCATCCGTGGTCACCCCAGAGTACAATAATAGTATTTTCTGCAAGCTTCTGCTTTTTGAGCTCATCGAGAATTTTGCCAATCTGTGCGTCAATATAAGCGACGCACGCATAGTATCCATGAATTAGAATACGCTGGGTATCAGTATCGACTGCACCGCTTGTTGGGATTCCATTATAGGAACGAAGCTCCGAAAAATTGTGCACTGCATATCTGGGAGTGCCAAGAGGCGCTTTTGTCGTACTGGATATTTCAATTTTCTCTGGATCAATTTGATCCCAGTACTTTTTTGGTGCAACAAAAGGCAAGTGTGGTTTTTTAAAGCCCACTGAGAAAAAAAAGGGCTCTTTT
>JAKVCN010000107.1 GCA_022448585.1 Puniceicoccaceae bacterium
TATTGCACCGGCTATTGGTACTATTTTGAAGGTAGATCCTGGTTCAAAAACATCCGTTAGTGCTCGGTTGCGCTGATTCGCTAATGGATATTTTACAGTATTAAAATATTCGTTGGGATTATATGTTGGATAATTTGCTAGTGCCATAACAGCACCCGTTGCAGGTTTACTAATAATAATACTAACACTTTTAGGATTATATACGCCAACTAGACGTTCGATTTCTCCCTCCGCTATATGTTGCACCATTTGATCAATGCAAAGTTGTACATTTAGGCCATCTCTAGGTAGTACTTCTCGCTCTCTATACTGAGCTAATTCACGACGACGCCCATCACGCTCTGTCTCAAACCAACCATCTTGACCTCGTAGATAATAATCGAAATTACGCTCTACACCAAACATTGGAGTCGATTCCTTGTTAATAAAACCCAAAATATGAGCTGCAAGTTCTCCTCCCGGATAAGCACGTGAAAATTGACTATTCCCATAGACACCCTTAATTCTAAGAGATCGAACTGCATCAGCAGTATCTTGGTCTACATCCTTAGCAAGTGGCGCCCAACGTACTAAATATGAATCACCAGAATCTGCTCTACGTTTCGTCTTTGTTAATACTGCTTGCTCAATAGCAGCAATAGGCTTGCCTAAGAGTTTAGCTAAATCTTTAAGTTTTGCTGAGTCAGCTTCAAGTACTGCTTGAGGATCAACTCCGATATTAACAGTGGTATGGCTTGTTGCAAGCAAGTTTCCTTGACAATCTACTACATTGCCGCGTCGAGCCTTAAGTACTTTTACCATACGTCGGCTACTCTCAATTTGTTTAAGTAGATCGGTATGATCCCAAGTGTGCAGATAAACTAATCGACCTAGTAAAACTACAAAAGATAATGCGATAGTAGCAAATACTATCGTAGCGCGTTGGTTGCAGACAAAAGCTTTACTCATTTATAATTAACGCGTGCTAAATATTAATTACTTTTATAGCGTAATTCGAGTTGCCGAAGCGTTTGTTGCGATGGGCTTAAGGGCTTAATAGATAAAGAATCTGTATTCAGATAACTGTCTGTACTTGTTTTCTTAATACATTTTTCTACGATTTGACTCTGTCTTTTAAGAGGATCAAATCCCGCGCTAAGATAATTTGTAGGAAGCGGCATGAGATTAAGTAATGTTAAGGTAATTTGAGATTAAAATATGCTAGATTGTTGGCACCTCTATACGGAGTCGCATGGGCATATATGTGACCTCGCAAACTACTTCGTTCACTAATCCATACCACTTGGTTGCCCTTACTAGGTCGCAAACTTCTAGCGACTTTAGCCTGTAAAACAATAGGCTGGTGAAACTTAGAGATTTTCTCGTCTAAATAACGTATTTTATCAATGGTATCACCGAGTTCGTTATCTAAAAGTAGACTATTACGTGCTGTTTGATTTATTTCCTGTTGTAACCAGACAACTGAAAAAGCTCCTACGACAAGCACAGAAATAATAGAACTTACAAGAATTATGAAACTGCTTCTGATTGTGGGTGTTCGTGTTCGCATGAGTATAATTAAAGTCGTTTAATCGCACGTAAACGCGCGCTTCGACTACGTGGATTATGGATTATTTCTTCTTCGCTTGGCAGTATAGGACGTGTTGATATCATTTTTGCCTGTTCATGACGCTCCTGCTGCACGCGCATATCTGCTGAATGTTCAGGTCGACCAGCCATTCGTCGGCAAAAGCGCTTTACTATTCGGTCTTCAAGAGAGTGAAAGCTAATCGCTACAAGAACGCCACCTGGTAAGAGGCGATCAAACGCGGCAGGTAAGCCGCGCTCAATCGCACTCAACTCCTTATTTATCTCTATTCGTATGCCCTGAAAGCTTCGAGTAGCTGGATGAACAAAAGATCGCCTAATGCGATTTACTCCAACGGCTTTTGCAATCAAATTGGCTAGGGAACCAGTCCGCTGTAAAGATCCAGTCCCACGCGCCTGTATAATTGCGTTAACAACCCTGCGCCAGCGCTTTTCCTGTCCATAATTTCGAATTGCACGAATGAGTCCCTCTTCATCAGAGGTCTCAAGAAATTCAGCAGCGCTTAAACCTGATTCTGGATTCATGCGCATATCTGCTGGAGCATCCATACGAAATGAAAATCCACGCTCTGCAGTATCTAATTGGAACGAGGAAAGTCCAAAATCAAATAAAACTGCGTTGAATTCGCTTTCAGCTAGTTCTAATAAATTACTAAAATTCGCAGAATAAAAACGAAAGGATTCACCATATTCCGCACGCATATTCTCTGCACGTATAGACGCTTCAGGATCCCTATCTATAGCGACTACTGTTACGTTATTTGTATCTTTTAGAAGAGCCTTACTGTGACCTCCTCCGCCAAAAGTAGCATCCAATATTTTATCACCTTCTTTGGGTGAAATTAGTTCCAAAGTTTCATTCAATAACACTGGAACATGCCCGCAGGTTGAAGCGGTATTTGAAAATTCACCTGTGGAGCAAAGCATTTAGGTGATTTTTAAGGATTGACCAATTAGATTGTGGTTCTCGCAATTGTACTCGTTTGCGGCGCTGTAATGCTGAATGCACAGTGTCAGTTTGGGTGAAGGGACTTTTCGGAGGATCGGTAAATTGCCAAGGTTCGTTACGCTCCCGACTCGGTTGGGTTATGTAACCAGAACTTCTGAAATTTTCGCGAGCGATTCGTTGGAGAGTATTGGCCATAGTTATTTTCTATTATTGTTAAATTCCAAATCGTTTGAAGATTGCAGCTCTTGTTTCTTTGTCCGATTTCTTACCAGCCCGCATCAACTCGTATAGTTGCTCACTGTAAATACTAAAAGTGGCCACTTTTCCTAGTAGTACTGCTCCTTTTTTAAGACTAGCACCCTCAATGAGTTCCTCATTTAGCTTGATGCGACCATGTTTATCACAGCTAAGATCTTGAGCTGCATCTAACAAATCGGTGACTGCCATTTGGCCCTCGTAATCTTCTAAAGGTACTTGAGCAATCGCCTCCTCTAGCTTTGCTGCCATCTTCGGTGGATATATAGCAATGGAGCCGTCACTTATGGGTAAGGCTAAAAACGCGTTGTCACAACTTATTAAATTCGGTCGCCAGGCTGAAGGTATTGTTATGCGCCCTTTATCGTCCAAATTGTGACGAAATTTACCAACGAATCTACCTGTTTTTGTGACACCCATTACAATACAACAACCATTTCATCCCAAAACGCCCCATTATAACCCACATGTCAAGCAGATTTATCTCTAAATTTTT
>JAKVCN010000108.1 GCA_022448585.1 Puniceicoccaceae bacterium
TGAAGGTGAAGGCGTCAGCCCATCGCCTTATGTGCTTACAGAAGTCTTTGGTTTGCCGCTTACCAATTCTATTGTCACGACTTGGGTTATATCATTGCTTTTGATTGTATGTATACGATTGCTCGTTGGTTCTCCGAAGTTAATACCAGGTAAGTGGCAGGCAGTTTTAGAGAGCTTAGTTGAGGGCCTTAGAGGTTTGTTAGAGCCTATTGTGGGAAAAAAAGCTTTTGCGATGACATTCCCGCTGCTCATAGGATTATTCGTTTTTATTTTAATTCATAACTGGAGTGGACTATTACCTGGCGTTGGCGTTTTTGGGTTTTATGATGCTACGGGTCATCTCAAATACTGGATGCGTCCAGCCAATGCAGATTTTAATGCTACTTTAGGCATGGCGCTCGTAGCAATGCTAGCTTGGCTCATTATTAGTTTACGAGTTGCGGGGCCTAAATTTTTTGTTTGGGAGCTTTTTGGAAATAAAGCCGACAAAAAAGAAACGCCTGCGCTTATTTATGTAATGCTAGCGCCTATTTTTATGATGGTTGGCGTCATCGAAATAATTTCTATTTGTTTTCGTCCAGTTTCATTATCATTTCGCCTTTTTGGTAATGTCTTTGGTGGAGAGAATTTGTTAACAAGCATGACGGGCATGGTACCATACCTAGTGCCAATTCCATTTTACTTCTACGAAGTTCTCGTTGGAGTCATACAAGCGCTTATTTTCACCTTACTAGTAGCAATATATATCGGTCTAATGACCAATCATGAAGAGGAAGCACATTAACTTTAACATTCTATCTGTATTCGTGACCATGAAGTAAACCGTGGGCGTTGCACAACTAAACAAAAACATCCAATAAATACATACTATGTTCGATCTAACTCTAGCCGCCATTGAGGGCAATATACACGTAGCAGCAGCAGCCATAGGCATTCCTCTCGGGATTGGTCTGATTGGCGCAAAAGCATGTGAGAGTGTTGGCCGTAACCCAGAAGCAGCAACAAAAGTACTGGTTCAATCCATTATCGCGATGGCCTTTGCCGAAGCGATTGTTTTCTTCGCTATATTCCTCGGTAAAGTAGCTTAAATAGTATTGCTGGCGACTGTATTAACAGTCGCCAGCATTCGATAATTTATCTGTTAATGTAAACATCATGAAGATTCGCACTTCCGCCCTATTAATTACTCTACTATCTCCAGCTTTGTTATTTGCAGCCGCACCGCAAGAAGCTGCTGCGTCCGAAGGTGTGATTGCTGATATAGCAGGGAAGTTTGGCGTTACCTGGCCTACACTGATCGCCCAGATTGTTAATTTTATACTAGTCGCAGCAGTTTTATATAAATTTGCAGTGAAGCCAATTGCTGCAACGCTTGAAGAGCGCCAACAAAAAATTGCTGAAGGTTTACAGTATGCCGAGGAGATGAAGACGCAACTAGCTCAAGCAGAGCGTGAACGGACTGAAAAGGTTAAAGATGCGGCCGCTCAGGCGCAACGCATTCTTAGCGAGTCACGGGAACAGTCGAAAGAAATGATCGAGCAGAAGACCCAAGAGGCAGCCGCTCAGGCGGAATCAATTATTCGTAAGGCAAGTGAAGCGACCGAGCTCGAGCGACAAAAGATGTTGTCTGAAGTGCGTCAAGAAGTGGCTCGTTTGGTTGTCGCTACTACTGGTAAGGTCTTAAGCCGTGATTTATCGGATAGTGAAAAAGCAACTTTTTCAGAGGCAGCAGCAAAAGAATTGGCAAGCAGCCAAAATTAAGTGACTGAGTTTTAGTAACATGAAACGCGACAAGCAAATTTCTCAACTAGCTAAAAAGTTAGTCGCACTGTCTAAAGACAGCGAAGGAATTATTACCGGTAGTAAAGTTGACCAAGTTTTGTCAGGCTTAAAGCAAGTACAGCCACGCCGCTATCTTGCATTATTGAAATGCTACTTAGAGCACATTCGCCGCGAGATTGCTTTACAAACAGCCGAAGTCTCGGCTCCATCTGCCCTAAGCGAGGAGGCCCTAAAAGCTATAGAGCAGCATTACAGTACTATTTATGGGCGCTCCATTCGTGCGCGCTCCATTACAGAAAAATCTTTAATCGCAGGCGTGCGTGTGCGTGTGGGCGATGATCTTTATGATGCATCCATCGCTGGGCAGTTAAGCCGCTTAGCCCATCAAGTTAACTAGTAATTTTTTCCTTCGTATTCTTATAATTTTAAATTCCACCTAAATTTTCTCATGAGCTCAATAGTCGAACAAATCGAAAATGAAATCGCCTCTTTTGAAGCAGGCGCTGTACAAACAAACACAGGTAAAATTGTGACCATAGCCGACGGAGTCGCCAAGCTAGAAGGCTTGTCCGGGGTCATGTATAATGAAATGATTGATTTTGGCTCTGGGGTTTTTGGCCTAGCCTTAAATCTTGAGGAGGACGAAGTTGGCTGCGTTATCTTGGGCGACTATTCCAAGCTTAAAGAGGGCGACGAGGCGTCGACCACCGGAAAATTACTTTCTGTGCCAGTAGGCATGGGTCTTCTCGGCCGAGTCGTTGATGCGATTGGAAACCCGATTGACGGGAAGGGTGAAATAAGTTCTGAGCAGACCTACCCAGTGGACCAAATTGCCCCAGGCATTATTCCGCGTAAATCTGTCGACCAGCCCCTGCAAACCGGAATTATGGCAATTGACTCGATGATTCCAATTGGTCGTGGCCAACGTGAACTAATTATTGGTGACCGCGCCACTGGAAAGACCACTATTGCTATCGATACGATTATTAACCAAGCAAAAATTAATAATCAGCATCGCAACGAAGATGGCTCCTATCAAGAAGGGTTTCGCCCCGTGTATTCAATCTATGTAGCGATTGGTCAAAAAAATTCAAATATTGCTCGTACGATTAATGTATTAGAAAAATCTGGCGCGCTGGAGTTCACGATTATTGTTGCAGCGCCAGCTGCCGACAATGCGGCCAATCAATACATAGCCCCGTTCTCAGGAGCATCTATGGGTGAGTACTTTATGAATAACGGCATGGATGCATTGATTGTATATGATGATCTGTCCAAGCAGGCGGTAGCCTATCGTCAAATTTCCCTTGTACTAAAGCGACCTTCAGGGCGTGAGGCATATCCGGGCGACGTCTTTTACTTGCACTCGCGTTTGCTGGAGCGCTCTGCTCGGGTGAATGAAGACAATGGCAATGGATCGCTTACCGCGCTGCCAATCATTGAGACGCAAGCAGGTGATGTTTCTGCGTATATTCCTACGAATGTTATTTCG
>JAKVCN010000109.1 GCA_022448585.1 Puniceicoccaceae bacterium
TAGGATACATAGCCGTTAGTAAATACCACGCCACTTGCCGCTAGTTTATCTAAGTGTGGCGTTGGTATGTCGGTACAACCATTAAACCCAACATCATTGTATCCTTGGTCGTCGGTTAAAATGATGATTAAATTTGGGCGCTGCGATCCGTGTAGAAGCGCTGCACATATAAACGTAAAAGTTAGTAGGTAAGTTTGGAATAGTTGCATAAAAAAATGGGTCTTTATGGTTCTTTATTTTTGTAAATATTGTCGCGGTTCGACTTGTTGAACGACGCCGTTTTTGACATCACGAGGCGACGCCTTAAAGGAGCGTTTAAATGCGGTCGCGAAACTTTGGCTACTTTGAAATCCGACCATCATTGCTATTTGAGTAATATTAAGTGAGGAAGTGACTAATAATTCGTAGGCCTTAATGAGACGAATCTTCCATAGACTTGCCATTGGACTCTCACCAGTAGACGCTCGAAATGCCTTGGTTAATTTGCTCTCTGATACGGCAAGACGACTGGATAATCTTTTTAAGTTCCAATGCTCACTGTACTCTCGCTCGAATAAATCGAGTGCAAGTAATACAGTAGGATTTTGTGTAAGCTTACTTGGTTTTGTTAGTTGAAGTTCTTTTTCATGCACTAATTCTTGAATTGAGTAGATGAATGCTCGAAAGGCCGCCTTAGCGATCGCTCGACTAAATTTGCTCGGAGAAGCATGTTCATTAACTATCGTTTTTAGTAGCGACTTATGCTTCGGCATAAAATGCTGTTTCGTGAATTTAAATCCTTCCCATGCTTTGAGTAGTTCGGGTTCATTTTGCAGCGCTTGCTGCATGGAAAACCCAATCCATAAGCAATGGTTGTAAGAGTAGCGCTGATCCAGTCGCTCCATCACGCAGCCACTCGCAATTAAGAGTAAGTTACCATTGGATAATGTTTCTTCGATACCATCAATATGAAAGGTACATTCACCCTCGAGTTGCAGCAATAAAGCGAAGTTGGCTAATTGTTTTGAGCCCTGTTTAAGACGCGGCGATGACCAGTGCTCCCCAATAGAATTAATACCAGGCACAAATACATCCTCACCGTAGATGCTAAAACCAGAGTAGACGCCTTCAGGTAAATCAATTGCCATTTATTTTTGTGTAGATGTGGATATGAATGAAGTGACTGATTTAACTGCGGCGACTCAAACTTTTAGGGAGTTCGACATTGTCTAAGGTACTTTCTAGGCGGTCGATTTCTGCGCTCATACGTACGCAATCATCTGAATAGTTGGAGTCCTGTGCTAAATTCTTTGTTTCGTAGGGGTCGTTTTCTAAATCAAAGAGTTGCGTGGTTTTGGAGCCATAGTAGCGGATGAATTTATAGCGCTCATCGACCACCATGCGACCACTTGCTTTACTCTGTGCGTGGAGGTATCGGCGCCACTTAGTCGGTTGCCCCTCTAGCAGAGGCTTGAGACTGAGCCCGCGCATCTTAGGAGGGGATTTAATTCCTGCATAATCGCAAAAGGTCGGAAAGAAGTCTAGGCCAGACACTAAGTGTTGCTTGTCTTCGACTCCTTCAGCGACGTGACCAGGATAGCACACCATAGTGGGGACACGCGAAGAGGTATCATAAAAATTATCCTTAAATAACATGCGGTGGTGCCCGTTAGCATCGCCGTGATCGGAAGTAAAAATAATGACGGTATTTTTATGGTCAGGTGATTGCTCTAAAGTATCCAATATATATCCCACATTTACATCGACCATTTCTACCATTCGGTAGTAGAGCCATGCTTGGTGTCCCCAGTTTTCTTCCGTCCAATTTTCAGTGAACTTCATGATGCCATTGTGCATACTTTTAAGTTGCTCAGGTTCGCGGCGATCAAAATCAAAATTAGGTGGATGGGGTGGTAATTGATCACGGAAGTTTTCAAAGGGAAAGGGGTGCTTTGCTGTGCGTGGGGAGTTACCACAGTCGTGCGGATTCATGAGGCCAACTTGTGCGAAGAAAGGGCGCGTGCGATCACGGTTTTCTAAAAATGCCTCAAACGATAGCGCGACCAAATTATCGCCGTACTCTCCTTGTGGGTGAGAGTTATGTGGTACTAATTGAAAGGAGTTGTGTAGAGGTCTGCCTGGTACATGCCATTTGCCGATATGTACGGTTTGGTAACCATGCTGCCCAAGCCATTGCCCGTAGTCCGGCATGTCGGCAAGAAGTTTACGATTATTCGCGACTACATTGTTTTCACTGGGATATCGACTGGTTGCCCAACTAGCTCTCGCAGGGCAGCAGATTGGGTCGGGTGTGTAGCTTTTAGAGAAGTCCATGCTTCGCTGCGCCAAGCGATCTATATTGGGCGTATTCAGGTATGGATTGCCATGACAACTAAGAGCCATGTGACTGAGCTGATCGAGGTTTAGGAAAAGTAAATTTGGTGCGGAGGAGTGATGGCTTGGTGGGCCGCTTGGAGCTGCCGAAGAATGATTAAAAAATGCACCGAGTGAAGCGGCGCTACCTACTTTTATAAAGTCACGTCTGTCGATGCAGTGAGATAATTTTTTAATAGGCATGATTGTTAGCTAGTTATTGCAGTTAAGGTGTATGCTACATTGCGACCGATCACAGCAAGCACATGGTCGAGCTCGTCCTGCCAAAAATAAAGCGGTAAAATTGCGGGTCCAACGAGCGCATAGCCATGCAAGTTCTGAAGCTTGCCTTGCACTTCCATTTTTTGCTGCGGCAGTGAGACGATTTCTAAGCCGGGTCTAAACATGGTTAAATCATCTAGGTAGTCGACTTTTCCTAATGGAACTGTTCCTGCCTGTAGACGCTCAATAAAAGTATACAAACAAGTGACCGTATGATTTGCAGTATATTTGCGAATATTGCTGCTCTTTATAGTGCTTAGCTCGATAAGCTTCCCGTTACTCCGGCCCTTATGTTTGAGAGGTCCTAGCGCATTATAACGATAGGATTTGACCGGTAAGATAGGCTCTGATTTGTAGCTTAAATTCCAGTCTTCTGGGCTGCCCACGTCATTAGATGAATAACGAACGCTTGCAGTTATCGTTTGCTTTGAGGAAGGCTTTTGGCCTGTCCAAGTCGACCAGGCTCGAGTGTGAACTACATTTAATGTGCGCGCCTTGCCAGTGTCATTTATGCTTGGGCAATCAAGTACAAGGCTGCCCTCTGGACGAACTTGTGGAAATGGGCCAGTGCGCTTGCCGCCTTCTGTGCGGTAGGCGTAGTTACGCATCGCATGAATAGCATA
>JAKVCN010000011.1 GCA_022448585.1 Puniceicoccaceae bacterium
CAGAAATTGTTGCACGTGCAGGTCAAAAAGCAGCGGTAACAATAGCTACTAATATGGCAGGCCGCGGAACGGACATTAAATTAGGCGCAGGTGTGCCTGAACTGGGTGGATTATACGTGATTGGTACTGAGCGCCACGAGTCTCGAAGAATTGATCGACAACTGCGTGGACGCTGCGCTCGTCAAGGTGATCCTGGAGGCTCCAGATTTTTTGTGTCCTTAGAAGATGACTTAATGCGCTTGTTTGCTAATGCCGGACCTCTTTCTAAAATTTTAGAAAAGAACATGTCAGAGGATGAGTCACTGGAGCACGGCATGCTTAATTATTCTATCCAAAATGCGCAAAAGAAAGTAGAGCAGCAAAATTTTTCTATCCGTAAGCGTTTGTTGCAATTTGATGATGTTCTTAACACGCAGCGAGAAGTAATTTACGGAATTCGTAATGAAGCAATCCAATCGGATACTCCGCGCGACATTATCAATGAGATGATAGAAGAGGAGCTCGAGCTTCGACTAGAGAGCTTGGAGGCTGAGGCAGATGGTCCAACTATGGAACGCTTTCTAGGGTGGCTTAATGCTTACTTCCCGATAGCAATACAATCCGAGCAGCTAGAGCCATTAGATCTTGAGGCTCGCCAAGCATTGATCCAAGAGCGAATTGTAGAAGCCTATGCGAAGCGAGAAACAATTGAAGGCAAGGAAGCATTAGTGGGACTCGAGCGTTATATTATATTACGCTCGATTGATCGGCGCTGGCAAGACCACTTAACAGAGATGGAGGAGCTTCGTCGTTCGGTTAATCTTAGAGGTTATGGTCAGAAGGACCCACTCAGTGAATATAAGAGTGAAGCATTTGGATTTTTTGAGGAACTTATGGGCAATGTACGCACGGAGATTTGTAATGGTATCTTTCGGTCGGCAACCTCTGCTCAGGCATTTGAGGCAATGTTGTCACGCATGGCAGTGCCCATTCAGCAAGCAGGTCCTGCTCAAGGACAACCAAGCGCAATCGCTGCTGCAGCATCCCAGAATCAAGCGACGCAACCGCGACAAGTAGATCAATCGATTGAGCTACCTAAGGTAGAGCCGATACGTCGCGAACTGCCTAAGGTTGGGCGTAATGACATCGTTACCATACGTAAAGGTGTCGAGGAAAAACAGATAAAATTTAAGAAGGCTGAAGCGCTGATACTTAATGAGGGCTGGGAATTAGTTCAGAAGTAAAGCCATCTCGCATGGTTCGTTATCAAGCAGTACCAGCAAAGTGCTCAAAATGAGTCGACATTCAACAGTTTGGGGAATTTTTGCTGGCGCACTAACCGCGCTCTTATGGGTAATGTCGATTCCTCCATTTGAATTTGCTGAGGCTGCCTACATTGCATTTGTGCCACTGTTATTGTGGCTAAGCATAAAGCCAGCACGCTGGGTTGTGGCTTGGGTATCGTTCGGCACGGGCTTCTTCGCATGGTGCGCTATTCTTATTTGGCTGCGCCATGTTACTGTCTTTGGTACGCTTGTTCTGTCCGCAGTGCTCGCAGCTTATTTTGTGCTATGGATGCTACTTGCGCGGCTGGTTGTTGCACGGTTTCAAAATGCTGGGTTTTTTGTGCGGCTCTTTGGGTTCGCGGGCGTTGCCAGCGCTTGGGTTATTTTGGAGTGGATGCGCGGCTGGGTATTATGGGGATTTCCTTGGGCGCCTCTAGCTTTGAGTCAGTGGGAGCGCCCAGCGGTCTTGCAAATAGCCGCTTGGACAGGCGCGTATGGGGTGTCTTTTTTGCTAGTCTTTTTTAATATGTGTGTCGCACAGACTTTGTGGTTTCGCGCGACAACTCGGGAGCGCAAAGTACTGACTGGATGGTTTAGCCCAGACTTATATGCAGCTATTACCGCGCTGGCGATTTGTATGGTAGTTTTTTTTAAATCACTGCCAAAGTCTACTAGCAGCGAACCTTTGTTTACTGCTGGGGTGGTACAGCCCTATATTCCTGCGGCGTATAAGTGGGACTCTGCTCGTGAGCAAAAAAATATGGATACGCTGCTACAACAGACTCGCTTAGTTTCTTATTTAGATAGCGACTTAATTGTATGGCCGGAGGCTGCGACGCCTTGGCCAATAGTGGGTTATCCCAAAATGCGTCAACAGGTTGAGTCGCTAGTTGATGAATTGGCGCGGCCAATTCTCATGGGAAACTTAGCGTGGCGACGCGAATCAGACACATGGCACAATGGGGCTTTTTTAGTGCAGCCGCAATTAGGCTTAGCGGAGCAGTATTATACGAAGCGCAAGCTAGTGCCTTTTGGTGAATATGTGCCGAAACCGTTTGGGTTCATTAATAAAGTCGTGCCGGTGGGCAATGCCTTTACGCCTGGCATTTCAGCAGGAATCATCTCGCTACCTGTCGAGGAAAGAAAAATACGAGTCGGGTCGTTAGTGTGTTATGAAGATTGTTTTCCGGCGCTTGCACGCGAAAGTGTTCAAGCAGGCGCTCAGGTATTATTTGTTGCTACTAACAACGCTTGGTACGGGGAAGAGGGAGGAGCCTCTCAACACGCGGCACATGCCGTGCTTCGGGCAGTGGAGAATCGTCGCCCAGTAATTCGCTGTGGAAATGGTGGCTGGAGTGGCTGGATTGACGAATATGGCAATATACGTGAAACCCTCACAGACGCAGAAGGGAGTATATATTTTCGCGGAGGGGGGACTTTAACGGTCTCTCAGTATCCAGATTGGGAGCGCAGAAAGTCCTATTATACAGTCAAAGGCGATTGGCTTATCGCTCTGTGTTGTGCCTTATTTGTATCTACTACTTGGATACTATGGAAACGTGCGCGCTTGTCTCGATAGTTCCCAGCGCCGCACAAACAAGCTGGTAGGTAGGCGCTTGTTTAAAAAACAAGACCAATACCAAAACTAATGCGATCGCCATTCGCATACTCTGCTTTACGCGAGCTGACTCTAGAAATTAAATCGTGTTTCCATTCGAATCGAGTATGCAAAGTATCACTGCACCTGTAATAAATTGCGGGTCCTGCCGCTAGGACGAATGTATCTTCGGTATCCAATTTAAGGTCGCTCTCCCACAAGTATAAGAGCCGGTCGCCTGATTTTAAACCTAAGTCTAGAGAGCCTCCCCACTGATTAGACTTATGCGATTCATACAACCATGCGTTTGCGCTAACGGCAAAGAACCAATCGTAGGTCTCGGTTTCATAGCCAAAGGAAATTCCACTACCCCAGACTCGGTCTGCAACTTGATATTTATTTTCGTTACTGGATGCGCCAAGTGGGATTTTTATTTGGGGCACGACGCTCCAATTGCCACTGCGAGCGGAGAGGTTGAAATACTGCTTCAGCGGAAGCGCAAGGGTAATATCACCAATGCCTTGATCGTGTTGTACCACTTTCTCATTGTCGATGCCAAGCACTTCGCGTTGTGCACTTACAACATATGGCAACTTGAAGGTTAAGCGTACCGAGCGATCCCATGTATAGACACCTTGAAGATGCAATAATTGTATGTCTTCAGAAAAACCTTTTCCAACCACTGCATCTCCAAGCTTTAAGTCGCTTCGATGAATAGTTTCAGCTAATGCTTGCACCCCATATCCACCATCCCAGCGAGGCATCATATTCATAATTGGCTGGTCCCCTAGTAACGAGTAGCTACTAATTATTAGCAGAAGAGCGATCCGCCGTAACGAAGTGCCAATAGCACGTATCATTCGAGCGCCTCCGCAAATGGATGCTGTATCACCGTATCGCCATCGAATGCGTAATAGTGTTCTGGATCATAGCCAGCAGAATAAATAGCATCTCTTACTAAATCGATATTGATATCTGCGGCTGATCTGAAGGCGACAACGAGTAGTTGCTTCGAGGCATCTAAGAATATTCCTTCGTCGAAAAGATCCCTGTTAATGCCAGCTATTTTTTTAAGGTGAATGCGCAGGCCAATGCCACACGAATTACAAACAAAACCCTTTGCGTGAATTGCTATTTGGTTCGGTTGATGGAGTAAATGATTCTGCGCAGCGGCAAAGCGAATGTCTTCATTCGTCGCAGCTGTCTGGCTACTCGCATGTAGCAAACTGCCGACAAAAACACAAGTGAGTAGTTGTTTAATAAGTAAAGATTTCATTAAAGAATAAGGTGCAAGGCTGTGCACTAAAAAGTTAAAGTAATTTATAGCTAGAAGCAGTATCAGTACGTAGGTGTGCCCCAGCTTCATTAGACAGCAAATAAGCTTTGCTATCCCCAAAATGATAATTGAAGCAGCATACTATAAAATAATATGCTGCATAAATTACCTCAAAGTCGCCAAACAGAATAACAGAATCTCGTCTGCAGCCTTCGCGGAAGAGTAAGTTTACTTCTAGCGCAAATATTTTGTAGTTCTTGGCTATATTTGTGGGGCTGTCTTGTGCAGGCCCTAGAAGCAGCAACTATTGGATCTGCGCTACTACCAATTTGCCAATGAGTGTTGTTAGATTCGGCATCTATCTGACAAGACCCTTGGCAAGAGCTTTCATTATTAGACGGAGCATTTTTTGCGCAGCAAGAAGAAGCTGTGAGGTCATTGACTGCTTGGCAGCAAGCTTTCTGATTAGATGCACAGGCTTTTGTTATGTGTGCAGCAGTCAGATGACACTGAATACAAAGATAAAGCGAGACGCAAAGTATTAGAATTACACGCATGAAATTGTAATACAATTATGAAGTCTTTATAAAGCAGTCAAGTTTCACTCGCGCGAGGTCGTGTTTTCTTCAAAAAACTCTTTGAGAACTTCTCGCCTACCTTGTTCGACGCGCTCTTGTTGTACCTCTTCCGCGCTACGTTGACGCTCATTATCTGTTAGCATACGACGCATTTTATGAATAGCTAAATTTTGAATCTGCCGAATACGCTCACGTGTTACATTGAACTTTTCTCCCACTTCTTCTAATGTAAGCGGATGTTCTCCATCTAGTCCAAAGCGTAAGCGAAGTATTTCTGCTTCTCTTGGCTCTAGTGTTTGTAACACTGTGTGGAGGTAGCCATTAGCTGACTTCTCTTGAAGGTTTTCAAGCGGTGTTGCTTGTGTTTCATCTCCAACTAGTTCTCCAAAGCTAGTTTCTCCATCTTCACCAACAGGTGCATCCAAGGAGGAAGGGCGAACACTAACCGACTTTAAGTGAGCGATTTTATTAACCGGTAAATTTGTGGCATATGCGATTTCCTCATCGGTAGGTTCTCGGTCTAATTCATCTGTTAATTTAGCAGTGGCGCGCCGTATGGAAGCGATACGGTCAACTAAGTGTACAGGTAATCGAATGGTTTTACTTTGGTTTGCAAGGGCTCGCTTGATGGATTGTTTAATCCACCAAGCTGCATATGTGCTTAGCTTTCCTCCCTTGGAAGGATCAAAGCGTTCAACCGCCTTAATTAAACCTATGTTGCCCTCGCTTATAAGATCTGAGAGCGGTAGTCCAAAATTGTTGTAGTCATGAGCAATTTTTACAACCAAGCGTAAATTTGCTGATACCATTTGATTTCTAGCGGCGTTATCGCCTTTTCGTATGCGATTTGCAAGTGATTCTTCTTCATTTGTAGACAGCAAAGGAGTTTTTCTAATCTCTTGGATGTAGGTGCTCAGTCCGTCTCTATCTGCAGATGGTATAGCATGTGTGTCGGTGCTCTCGTCAACGGTATCTGTTGCGGACCGCGGAACCTCTTGTTCAAGGCTTCGAGCAATGCGAATTCGAGAAGTTTTGGTTTTAGTTACCATGTTATAGTTTTTAATTGCAGTAATTCTTATTATATTAAGAGCTAAGGTCTTAATTATTATATCGCTAGTTCTTAAAACGCCTTACACTTTAGTTATGTAAACTTTATTTTAAACAGATTGACTGTTCGGCTACCGCTACGGCCTTGAGCATGCCTTTTGCTTTGTTAACTGTTTCCATAAATTCATCTTCTGGAACTGAATCTGCAACCACACCAGCTCCTGACTGTACGAAAATACGATCATTCTTTATTACTGCGGTACGTATTCCAATGCAGGAGTCGTGATTTCCTTCATATCCAAAATATCCCAAGGCTCCACCGTAGAGCCCACGTTGGCAATTTTCTAGCTCTGAAATAATTTGCAAAGCACGCACTTTGGGCGCACCGCTGAGTGTTCCTGCAGGAAAAGTAGCTCGCATTAAATCATAAGCTGTCTTCTCTTTGGCGATGGTTCCTTTTACTTGTGATACTATGTGCATAACATGTGAATAACGTTCAATGAGCATATAATAGGGAACTTCAATAGTGCCATATTGGCACACTCTACCTATGTCATTACGAGCGAGGTCAACAAGCATGAGATGTTCTGCCCTTTCTTTTGCATCTGCTAGTAAATCTTCTTCGAGTGCTTTATCTTCGTCTTGATTCTTGCCGCGCCTTCTTGTTCCAGCAATCGGTCGAATTTCGACTTGGTCTCCAGTAAGACGGACATGGACTTCAGGGGAAGCGCCAACAACTGCAAAATCTGGATCTTCCATAAGGAACATGTAAGGGGAAGGGTTTACAGTACGTAATGCTCGGTAAAGATCGATAGGTTTGGGTTTAAATTCTTTTTCAAATCGTTGTGAAAGAACAGTTTGTATCACATCTCCAGAACGTATATAGTCTTTTACTTTCTCCACAGCCTTTGTAAATTCTTTTTGTGAAATATTGCCTTGGGGAATACTTTCTATTTTTGGTTCTTGAAGCGTACGATGTGTGAGTGGTTGCGGCGCCTCTAGTAGGGCGACAATACACTTGATTTCACTAACTGCTTTGTTATAGGCTTTTACAGCATTAGTTCCATTGCAGTGGGCATGTACACATATGCGTAGAACCTGCTTGGCGTGGTCAAAAATCAAAACAGAGTCTGTTATCAAGTAGTACAGTACTGGCAGTTCAAGTGGGTTTTCTAAGGGTTTTGAAACAGTTGTTTCTACAGTGTGAATAAACTCGTGTCCGACAAAGCCAACAGCGCCTCCTATAAAAGGAGGCATTCCTGGTATATGCACGGGAACATAGCTTGCCATCTCTTCTTCAATTAGCTGCAGAGGATCTGCTGGCGTGGGCACCGTCATTTCGCTATGATCTTTTTCGGTAATGATACAGTGATCACTAAAAACTCGATATATCTTACGTGGATTTGCACCGAGAAAAGAATAACGACTGATGCGCTCACCGCCTACTATCGATTCGAAAAGAAATGTAGGTCCGTTCTCGCGAATTTTAGAGTAGGCACTAAGCGGAGTTTCGCAATCCGCGGTTAAATCTAGATAGATAGGTACTGCGTTGCCTCGCTTGATTAGCGCATCAAATTCTGATCTGGATGGATAGATATTCATTTATCAAAATGCAGACGTTGAACATTGGGCGCAGAAGGTCGAATCTTTTTCTCTCCCTCTTGGCAGGGTTCGAATGCAAGTAGAAGGCTGGTTTTATGTATCTTGCAGCTTACAAAAATGTGCCTCAGCCACTTCAAGGGCAGACTCAACAGTTTCCCCAGTTACTGTGAAATGCCCCATCTTTCTGCCTGAGCGAGCTTCTTCCTTATCATAAAGATGTAGCTTTACTTTTGAGTCCTCAAGTAGATCAGTCCAGTCTGGGGGACAATTGCTGTTAGTCCAGAGGTCACCTAGTAAGTTGACCATTACAGCAGGTCCGTACAATTTGGTCGACCCAAAGGGCAGATCGGCTATAGCTCGAATGTGTTGTTCGAATTGCGAAGTGATGCAGCCATCAATACTAAAATGCCCAGAATTATGAGGGCGGGGGGCCATCTCGTTTACAATTAACTTTCCATCTGTATTGAGAAATAGTTCAACAGCTATAAGACCGACAACTTCTAGCTTCTCCGCTATTGCACGAGCAAGAGCATCTGCCTGCTGAGCCGTTGATTCGGTGATCCTTGCTGGTACAATCGAAGTATGTAAGATATGATTCACGTGGATATTCTCAATGACCGGTAAAGTCGATTGCTCTCCACTCGCTTTACGTGCACAGATTACAGAGAATTCTCCTATATGGTGAATCCATTTCTCTACCACCACACGAGGTGGAGCGCCTAAAAATTCCCACAAGTAATCGGCATCTTCAGCCTCCTTTGCATTACGTAGCTTAATCTGCCCTTTGCCATCATAGCCGAAAGTTGCCGTTTTAATGACGCATGGAAATCCAATTTTATGTACTGCTACTTCTAAGCTCGCAGGGCTATCGGCATATTCAAACTGTACACATGGGAAGTCATTTTCTTTAAGAAAGTCTTTTTCTCGTTGGCGATGCTGGCAGGTATAAAGCGCCAGGCGTGCTGGTAATACCTGTTTAATTGCGCTAAGCCAATCGATTACTTGAGCAGGTATATTTTCAAATTCAAGGGTTATAACGTCAACGGATCGGGCAAATTCTTCCAATGCTACCTCGTCTTCGTAAGCCGCATTGATCTCCTTGTCAGCTACTTTGCCTGCGGTACTAGGGCCGGTCGGTTCATATACTACAAAGCGATAGCCAAGATTTCGTCCCGCAAGGATTAACATACGACCTAATTGACCACCTCCAAGGATACCTATGATACTTCCTGAGCCGATCATTTTAAGCTTCTGGTAGCCCAGTCTCGAGCACTCGCTGCGTCTGAGAAGACCTAAATGACTGAAGGCGTTCCTTTAGGCTGGAATCATTAAGAGCAAGAATCGCGGCAGCAGAGAGGGCAGCGTTTTTTGCTCCTGCCATTCCTATAGCTAGCGTCATGACAGGGATACCAGCCGGCATTTGAACGATAGATAGTAAGGAATCTTGACCGCTTAGGGCTTTCGATTCGATCGGTACCCCAAGCACTGGGAGCTGTGTTAGGGATGCAGTCATTCCTGGCAAATGCGCGGCACCGCCAGCTCCTGCTATAATAACATGCAAACCTCTCGATTCAGCGCTCTCCGCGTAGGAGTATAGTTTTTGAGGTGTACGGTGTGCACTGACTACTTGTTTTTCATAAGAAATCTCGAGCACTTCGAGCAAGGAGGCGGCTTCTTTCATCGTAGGCCAATCAGATTGACTACCCATGATAATACCGACTTTCGGAGTACTAGCGGTTGCTTCCATACCAGTAGAAAAGCGGATTAGTAGAGAAAATTCAACTACGTATCTGCACGAAAGGCTAAATGTATCTAGTTGCTTAAATAGCTTAAATTTGTGTTACTGTCAGAGTCGATCAACCGAGTGATGTTGCAATAGATTCTTGCAACGCTTTAACTTTTTGTAAGACAAAATCTTTCAGATCGATCGAATTATCATGGCATGGTTCCGTTAGATTCATAGCGTACCAGATCTGATCGACACCATCTACAGAGTGTGATTTATAAAAACTGGCATTAGCATGTCTACGACCTATGACTGCATCACTATAATTTTTACCGCCTGCAATTTGTGAGTCAAAGCAGGCATTTAGCTTTCTTGCTAATGCAGGGTAACTGCTTACATCTAGAGCAATCTTATCTTCATCGGCTAGCCAATCGAGGCCACGCCAGACCTCACAGCCATATACTTTCTTGGGTCTTGAGAGGGGCGGGATACGGTGAACTGCTTCGATAGTAGCCTGGCATATTGCTACATGGGTGGGGTGTTTGTCTGCAGGATTGTGTGTGTAGAGTACTTCGGGTTGCGCCTTAAGGAGAATGTTCTCGAGTTGCTTAACAAGTGCTTCACGGTCCTTACGTTTTTTGCATTGCGCACTGCTATGACCTAACTGACAAATAAAGCTATACTGTCCGATTTGAGCGGCTTTACGTTGCTCAGAAATACGGACCGCTTGCATCGCTTCATCGCTAGTGTTTGCATATTTACCAGCGCGCGTACTACCCCCTCCATTTGTACAAGTGACTCCACCAAACCACAGATCGTCTTGCTTGTAGCATGAGCTGATACCATGAAAAGCCATAAACTCTAAGTCATCTTGATGAGCTCCGATTCCTAAGTGTGAGCAGCGTGCATAAGCTTCCGCTGGGACGACACAATCAGGGACATAAAAGTCGTTAGGTGGCAGCGGGTAGTTAGTCATACTGATCGTTAGAGTTTGTTGTATCGCACCGAGAGGCAAACTCATTTATTAAAATAGAGTCACTTTAACGCCGCTTATTTTTGACTTTATTACTTTGCTAACAAACTCTACGCAAATGAACGAACGAATAATAGGGCAGCGCTGGATCAGTGAGACCGAACCAGAGTTAGGCTTGGGTGTTTTAGAATCAAGTTCAAGGCATCAGCTACGACTGGTATTTCCAGCTTCCAACGAAGCTCGCATGTATGGAGCGGCTAATGCACCAATAAAGCGTGTTATTTTTCGTGTTGGCGACGTCGTTCAGTCTCAGCAAGGAGAGTCGATAACGATAGAGGCAGTTGAAGAGGTTGAGGGTTTGTTAACTTACAAGGCAGGTAGAATTTCTATTGCTGAGTCAGACTTAGCTGATACAGTTAGTTTTAGTAAGCCAGAGGATCGTTTGATTAATGGACAAGTCGATCCTTCTGCTACTTTTTCTCTGCGCCATGAAGTGCTGCAACGGCAACGTGCAGCTAGGCACTCACCAGTTGCTGGTTTTTTAGGCGGCCGAATTGATTTAATTCCCCACCAGCTCTATATTGCTGACGAGGTATCAAAGCGCTATCTGCCTCGAGTTTTACTAGCTGATGAGGTTGGACTTGGTAAGACAATTGAGGCCTGCCTAATTATTCATAGGCTTCATCTGACTGGACGTGCAGGCCGTGTTTTGATAGTACTTCCTGAGTCATTGATACACCAATGGTTTATTGAGCTTTTGAGGCGTTTTAATTTATGGTTTACTCTTTTTGATTCGGATCGCTGCGAGTCCATCATAAGTGCGGAGGCAGAAAAAAATCCATTCTTAGAGGAGCAGTTAATTATATGTAGCCTTGCGATGTTGGTTGAAGACGAGCGTTGGGCAGATTACGCAGCGCAGGCCAAATGGGATATGTTAGTGATCGATGAGGCACACCATTTGGAGTGGTCTGCTGACGTAGTAAGCCGAGAGTATCGTCTAGTCGAGACTTTAACGCAGAAAAGCCAAGGTTTACTTCTTCTAACTGCAACCCCAGAGCAGTTGGGCGCAGAAGGTCACTTTGCCCGCTTACGCTTACTCGACCCAGATCGTTACCCAGATTTAGACAAGTTTAAATTAGAACAACAAAGGTATACCCAGATAGCCACTGTAGCGCAAAAGCTTAGCAACGCTGCTAAGTTGTGTGCTGAAGAAAAAATTACAATAAGAGATTTATTTTCGGAGTTGCCAGACTCTGACTTCGAACAAGCTATTATAGATCCGCAAGCACTACTGCATGATTTAATCGATCGTCATGGCACGGGCAGGGTGGTTTTTCGCAATACCCGAGAGGCGTTGAAAGGATTTCCGGTGCGTCAAGCCCACCCTGTTGAGCTAACGACGCTCAAGACCCTCTCAGAAAAAGAGCAACAATCACGTTTAATCCAAGAGTTCAAAAGTGATAGTACTGGCACGGAGCAAGAGCAACCGCTCGATTACAGGCACGATCCGAGAATTAAGTGGCTGGCAAATTTACTGCGTCAATTGGGCGAGCAGGAGAAGCTACTCCTAATCTGCCATAGTCAGGTAAAAGTACTTGCGGTGCATGCCGCTCTAGCGGACGAAATGAAAGTGAGCGCAGCGGTCTTTCATGAGGGACTCACCCTAGTACAACGTGACCGAAATGCAGCTTGGTTTTCCGAACCAGAAGGAGCACGAATACTACTGTGTTCCGAAATTGGTAGTGAGGGACGCAATTTCCAATTTTCACACCATCTAGTTTTGTTTGATCTGCCTTTAAATCCAGAATTACTCGAGCAGCGCATCGGGCGGCTGGATCGCATTGGCCAGACCCAGACTATTCGTATTCATATTCCTTTCTTGATGAATAGCGTTTATGAGCTTTTGAAGCGTTGGCATCACGATGGGCTTGGCACAATCGAAAAATCCCTGCGTGGAGGTAATGCATACCTAGAGAAATTTGGCGTAGCTATTCAGGAACTTAGCGGGGCTTATCATAATGCGAGCGAAAGCGACCAATCAAAGGCAGATGCTCTGATTAAAGAGAGCCAGATATTTCGTGACAATTTAGAGTCAAGATTAAGCCAAGGGCAGGATAAATTAATTGCACTTAATTCTTACCGGGAAGCACCTGCACTAGATTTGGTAAATAGTATTCAAGAACTTGATACGAAGCATGATATCGACGGTTTTATGAATCGCATGTTTGACCACTTTGGAGTTACTGTAGAGGATGTATCGCCACGCACGCACAAGCTTAGTCCAGGGCAATTGTTTACAGATTCATTTCCTGGCCTTCCTGAAGAAGGCATTGTCGTTACATTTGAACGCAGTAAAGCAATAGGACGTGAAGACATCGGGTTCTTAACTTGGGATCATCCTATGGTGCGCGGTTCCATGGATTTAATGTTGAGTATGGAAAAGGGAAATAGCTCAATGGTGGTTTGGACTGAAGAAGCCAGTGATGCTCCGCCTTTGATGATAGAGGCGATTTATGTTCTAGAAAGCGTTGCACCCCTGCACTTACATGTAGATAGATTTTTGCCCCCAACCCCCATACGCGTCTTAGTGGACATTAAAGGCTTAGATTGTAGGGAGCAGTTTAAACAGAGCTATATTGATCGTAACACTCAAGACGAAGAAGCTTTTCGCATTCAGCAAAACCCTGAATTACTGCAGGCTCTTGTACCTCAAATGTTATCTGCAGCGCGAAATATCGCACGAGATGAGAAATCAGAACTCTGTGAGAATGCGATGCAAGAGGCGCACTCTAGATTGGATGGGGAAGCGAAAAGGTTAAAGGACTTGCAGAAAGTAAATTCGAATGTAAGCGAGGAAGAATTGTGTCTTGCTTATCAAGTAATTGAAGACGTAACGCGCGCAATTGCTAAAGCTCACCTTCGATTAGATTCAGTGCGCCTAGTTTTAAAAAATGCTTAGCTAAAAGCAGATACTTTTATACAAGGAGAGGCTCAATCTGTGGTGCTTTAGGATTAGGTTTTTGGGTTGCATCAAATTGAAGTGGATAGCGGTATTCTTCGCCCTGAAAGTTGCGCATGACGATGGCATCACTAGTTATTGCTTTAACGTATTCAGGATTAATTGGAATTTTACCGCCCCCGCCAGGGGCATCAATTACAAATTGTGGGATCGCGTAGCCACTGGTGTGGCCGCGTAGAGCTTGAATGATTTCAATCCCTTCGCGTGGATCGGTACGCAAATGAGCGCTACCGGTAATGAGGTCACACTGATAGAGGTAGTAAGGGCGCACACGCATCATAAGAAGCCGATGAATTAGCGACTTCATTACTGCTTTGTCGTTGTTAACACCTTTAAGTAAGACCGACTGATTGCCGATAGGAACCCCAGCTAAAGAGAGCCGCTCGCAGGCTTCTCGAAGTTCGTGTGTGCACTCGTTCGGGTGATTGACATGAATACTTAGCCAAATAGGGCCATACTTTTTAAAAATATCACACAGTTCCGGCGTAATTCGCTGTGGAAGAAATACAGGAATTCGCGAACCGATACGAATAAATTCTATGTGAGGAATCTTGCGAAGTTCTCCTATCAAATAATCGAGCTTCTTATCTGACAGTAGTAATGGGTCACCACCGCTAAGCAGGACATCGCGAATCTCGGGATGATTGCGAATGTACTCGAGGCCACTCTTAAACTGAGGATTAAAATTATAGTCTTGCGCATTCGAGACTAAGCGACTTCGCGTGCAGTATCTGCAGTAAGAAGCGCAGCGGTCAGTAACGAGAAATAATACTCGATCAGGATAGCGGTGAACGATCCCATCAACTGGCTTCGTTTCTTCTTCGCCAACGGGATCGAGTAACTCTTCTGCAGAGGTATGCATCTCTTCGGATCGCGGCACGACTTGGCGACGTATCGGATCATTCAGATCGTCTGGATCGATTAAGTTAAAGAAATAGGGAGTAATCGATAGCGCTAATTTATCTTTTGCGAACAAGCAACCCGCTCGCTCTTCTGGTGTTAAATCTAAGTACTTCTCTAGCTGTTCGATTTTAGTGACACTATTTCTAAGCTGCCACGTCCATTTGTTCCAATCGTTAGGTGCAACATTTGCCCAGTGGCCTTGGCCACGGTGCCAGCTTTCAAGTGAGTCGTGTGGATACATTAGGGATGCGGTTTACAAATTTATTAATAAAAATAGAGCTATCTAGGTAGACTTACTACTTGCCGAAATTATTCAACCATGTATTTAAATACTTAAATATGTCTATATTATCCCAAGAGTTCGATCTCGATACACTTGCTAAGCAGCTTTGGGCGATAGGGGATCCTGTGCGCCTTCGAATATTAGAGTTGCTGCCTACCGAGTCCTCTTGTGATGTCGCATGTAATGTTTCAACTATCGCCGATCGAATAGGCCTTTCCCAGCCAGCAACTTCTCATCATTTACGTATTTTGCGTCAAGCGGGCTTGGTGGCCCACAAAAAGATGTGTCGTGATATGTTCTACTGGATTCAAGTAGATATTGCTAATGATGTGATAGGTAAACTCAACGAGCTATTAGCTAAGGACAGGTAACATTCTACTATTAGGTACATATATAGTGAGTATTTTATTTGCATGAAGCGAAATACTCGTTTGGCTCGAAAGTTAAGATGACTGGTACAAATCGAGAAGGGATAATCGCATTTGAAGACGGAACTGTTTTTCTTGGTCGCGCCTTCGGCGCTATTACTACTTGCGTGGGCGAGGCTTGTTTCAATACCAGTATGACAGGATACCAAGAGATTCTGACAGACCCGTCTTATTTCTCACAAATTGTAACGATGACTGCGGTACAAATTGGTAACTATGGAATCAACACAGAGGATGTTGAATCGGATGGTCCTAAGGTCAAAGGCTTTGTAGTGAGGGAAGTAAGTCCTATAACCAGCAATTGGCGTAGCAGCACATCGATACAAGACTATTTACAGGCAGCTGGAATCCCTGGAATTGAGGGCGTAGACACGCGAGCGATTACTAAAAAGTTACGCCTCGCAGGGGCAATGAACGCTTGCATTAGTACCGAAGGTTTATCGGAAGCAGAGGCGGTAAAAAAAGCAAAGAATTTTGGCGGCTTACTCGGTGTTGATTTCGTACAAGAGGTAACTGTGAAAAAGGCATATGCTTGGGACCTGGAAAACAAAGGATCAGCGCCTTTTACTGTTGTTGGAACCGATCTTTTAGGGGAACAAACTAAAAAACCACGCTTCAAAATAGCCGCCATAGATTTTGGGGCAAAATATTCAATCTATCGTAAGCTACAGCATCACGGGTTTGATGTCCATGTATTCCCAGCAATGACAAGTGCTGCAGAAATCAAGGGATTTAATCCAGATGGTGTTTTTCTTTCGAATGGACCAGGTGATCCATCGGCAGTGACATATGCGCATGAAACGGTAAAAGATTTATTAGAAGATTATCCAACATTTGGCATTTGTTTAGGGCATCAAATCATTACACATGCACTTGGAGCGAAAACATTTAAGCTCAAATTTGGTCATCGAGGGGGTAATCAACCTGTAAAGAATTTAGAGACTGGAAAAGTTTCCATTACAGCGCAGAACCATGGCTTTGCGGCCACACAAGAGGAGCTTGAAAATTGCGGAGCGATTGTTACGGAGGTAAATTTAAATGATGGCACCGTTGAAGGACTACGACTTAAAGATAAGCCTGTTTTTTCCGTACAGTACCACCCAGAGGCTGCACCGGGTCCGAATGATGCGGATTCATTATTTGCAGAATTCTACGATTTAGTACAAGCCAATGCATCCTAGGAGGTGGGCTGGTCGGCCTCTAGCTTTCGGCTGACTGACTGTCACATAAAAACCGATTTGCTTGCATCCAATTAATAAAAGATTCGGCTGTTGCTGGAGCAGTTTCCACTGGGCATCCTCCTGCATCGCGCACAAGTACTGCATCTTTAGGCTCGAAAGTACGTACGAGTACTCTTGCCTTAGAGTGGCTTAATAACTTGAGTGCGCTGAGCGCATCTTGACTACGTCGCATCGAACAAAGAATTACCTTTGCTTCATATGCATTCGCTTGAGACAAGATATTCTTATCCGATCCGTCTCCCTGAATACAAGTGATGCCTTGTTGAATGAGTTTGTTAATAACACTTGCATCATCATCGATTACAATGAAGTCGATATCGTGCTCCTTCAGTGTATTTAGAGTCTGACGACCGGCTCGTCCATAGCCTAGAAGAACTGCGTGATTTCTCAAGGATTTACTGTTACCTTCTCCTCTTCGGTAGCGTGGGTGCATGCCCATTAAAGTCCTCGCTATTGTGGTGCGTGAGATAAAAGGGGTAAGAGTCATTGTGCCCACAGTAATCAAAACAATCATAGAGAATATTTCTGCAGAAATTTGTCCAGTGCTCATGCCAGCGAAGGCTATTAAAATTGAAAATTCGCTTGTTTGAGAAAGTAAGATGCCTGCCTCAATTGAAGCACGCGTGGAGTATCCTGTTAGCTCCGCCACTATCGCAACTAGCAGAATAGTTATACAAATAAGCATGCCTCCAAAAATTAGGCTATGCTGAAGAGTTTCGGCGCTTGGGATAGTGAGTACCGCTCCCACGGCAATAAAAAATAGAGCGATAAAGAACCCAGAGATTGAACTAAGCATTCCACGAACTAAGCCATTCATTGGAAACGCAGATAATGCAAACCCTGCCAGAAACGATCCAACTAGAAAAGGTAAACCTAATAGGTGGGCAATTCCAGAAAAAGCAAATAGCAAACCAAGCGCACCAAGCAGGAGTTCTTCTTCATCAAGTTTTAAGTGCTCGGTTATCCAAGGAATAAGCCATTTATGGGCGATGATAGCAATGCCACCAAGCCCTATTGCCTTGGTTATACTAATTGCACATGCAGGAGCTCCAGAAGGCAGGCTTAATAGCGCTACCATTAGCAGAACAATGAATACATCTTGAAGTAATAGTACGCCAAGGACAAGTCTCCCAAATGGTTCGAATAGTTGCTGGCGTTGCTGAAGGTGACGCACAACGACAAGCGTTGAGCTTGCCGATAATGCACAGCCTATATAAAGAGCAGTTACTGGTGCGTAATCGAGCATTAGTGCGGTTAGCGCACCAGTAGTTCCTACCGTCAAGAACTGTGATACCGCAACAATTATAATGGGCTTCGTCCGTCCGCGCATTCGCCTAGGGCTAAGATCTACGCCTGCAGTGAATACAAGCATAGCGAGTCCGATTTCAATCATTTCCTCAAGCAAGCTTGCGGGGACAATAATAGTCAGTGAGTCGGCAAGTGCTCGCAAGCTAACACCACACAGCATAAGCAGAGGAATCGCCGGTAAGCGTAACAGTTTTGCCAGCCCAAATGCTATCGCCGCTGCAAATAGAAGTATGGCATACCCTGTCATTAATGGATCACTCCCTCTGTACGCATGACTTGTCCCTGTCTTAGTACTCCATCTATAGCAGGCATTAGTAAATATGCGGTGCCTAAATCGAGTAAGTCGTCGACCATTGATACATCAAAAGCATGAATAGCACAAGGCACTCCTGCATTACGACAGCGGTAGGCTAGCAAATGGTTTACATCTTCTATTTGCAAAGCAGACACAACTAGCTTCGCCTTGTGAAGTGCGATTTCGTCGACTAATGACTCATATTCAACATTACCAATTGTCGTCTTTGCGGGCATCAATTCTTCTAATTTTTTTGGATCTGTATCAATGGCCAAAACAGATTCCCCGTTTTGCGTAAGGCGAGCTACAATTTCTCGACCTAGTGCATTCATTCCCACAACAATAATATGCTTGTCCCATTTGTAGATAGCTTCTGAGTCTGGCTGTTGAATAGCGCCGAAGTATCGAAGTATACCTATCGCTTGCAGGGTTTCATAGATGCGCTCACTGTATACGATCATGTAAGAAGAGGCTGCAATCGTAAGTATACCTACAAGCCCGCCTAATGAGACAATTTCGCTACTGATCAGCCCAGCACTAGCTCCTAATGCAAGCAATATAAAGGAGAATTCACTCACTTGCGCAGTGGCAATTGCAGTATGGAATGCAGTATATTCACTAAAGCGCATGCGCGCTAGTATGAAAAATACAATCAGTGGTTTTGCCACAAGAACGAAGCTACATAAGCCAATAGCGATTGGTAAGATAGTCATTAAATGATCAAACTCCATACGTATACCCAGAGTGACTAAAAAGATCGCAATAAAAAAAGTCATCAGAGGGTGAAGTCGCCGGTGCAAATCGCCATGGATAGGTAATTGTGCAATCGCAATGCCACCTAGAAATGCACCAATTTCGAGAGATAAATGGAATTGGTGAGCTAGTAGAACAATTAAAAAACACCAGCACAGTGCCCACATAAACAAAGTGTCTGGAGAATTTGCCGCCCAGCGAAAGGGAAGTGGTAAAACATAGCGAGCGAAGAATAAAACAACTAATAGCAAAATAGACATTCCGCCAAAAGCAGCTGCGATATTCTTAATAATTCCCCCTAATTCAAAATTATTCTCTGCTCCTAAGCCACTTAGTACGGTCAGTGCGATTATTATTACTATATCCTGAGCCAGAAAAAGTGCGACTGATATTCGAGCGTAAAGTCGTCGCATTGCTCCCTTTTTGTCGAGTAGCTTAATCACTACTACCGTGCTACTAAAGGTAAGAGTACCAGCTATAAATATAGAGGCAATGGGAGCTAAGCCTAATAATGTTGCTAGCATATAAGCACTTGCTCCAGTTAGTGTGATTTGGAAGCCTCCAAGTATTAGACCAACTTTACCCAAGTCTCGAATTTTTTTTAGGCTTAGCTCTAAGCCCACTAGAAAAAGGAGTAGGGCAATGCCAAGTTCAGAAATTAGCTCTAAGGAGTGATCTATTTCGACCCAGTGCAGTATAGGCCCAACAAATATACCTGCTATAATGTATCCTACCAAAGAGGGCACGCGAATGACTTTGCCAATAAAGGCAAAAACTGCCGCCGCCATAACAATAATTCCAAGATCAAAAATAAGTTGAATTTCAGTCGTTGGCATCATTGTACAAAATAGTACAATTAGAGGTACTAAAGCAATAGTCCTCGCACATTAAGTTTAAATTTTGTCCTGAAAGTTACTCAAACAGTTCGCTTTTTTTGTCATGAGACGCTGCTGGATCTCACCAATTAGTTGGATGGATCCTGTTATCAGAATCGTATCTCCTTTGTGACCAACAGTGCAGCGTCCTTCAGATGGGAAGAGCTTGGAAACAAAAGAGCGTTTCGGTGCGTAGGGTAGTTTTTTTGGTAGGCAGCTAATAAGAAAATCAGTGCTAGCTGCACGCTCATCATTTGGGGCAACTACGTAGAGTTCGCAGGCATAAGGCGCTAGCGTTTCTATGAGGTTTTTGCCTCGATCTTCACCAAGCGCACCCGTTATTACAATCGGCTTATTTGGCAACTGCTCTAGTTGCCCAACTAGTTGCTGGCACCCTTCAGCATTATGAGTAGCATCGAAAATCAAAGTTTTGCCATGTAAATTGGTGACTTGCCACCTGCCCGGCCAGTCCACTTTGGATAAGGCTTCGGATGGCTGTAAGGGATAGTTTTTAGAGAGTATTTCCGTGGCAAAAATCGCAGTAGCAGCGTTCCAGCGCTGGAAGTTCCCAGATAAGTTGGTTTGAGGTCTTAGTGCGGCATTTTTAAATCGATCATGTACGCTATATACAGGACTGCCTCTTTCATTGGCCAAGCTCCGTAGAATATCCTCAGCGACTGGCTCTACATTACCAAGGAGCACGGGTCTTTGAGGCTTAATGATACCGCCCTTTTCGAATGCAATCTTTTCTATGCTTTCTCCCAATAAGTCAGTGTGGTCGAGACTGATCGTTGTAATAATAGATAACTCAGGTTCGACGACATTGGTTGCATCTAACCGTCCGCCCAAACCTGTTTCTATACAGGCAATATCTACATTTTGCTCTGCGAAGTGTTTGAATGCCATCGCTGTAATAAATTCAAAAAAACTAATTTTTAACGGGGGTCTTTTTTGCGCCAATTTATCTACAATCGGGCGTAGTGCTTCAGCTTTTTTAAGTAGGTCTTGTTCAGAAAGACAGGTGCGATTAACTTGAATGCGTTCGCCTAAGTCAATGAGATGAGGAGATGTAAAAAGGGCGGTTTTGTATCCGTTTTCTCTGTACAAAATTTCCAGCATTGCGCAGACAGACCCTTTTCCATTTGTGCCAGCAACATGAATAACTGGAAAGGATTTCTGTGGATCACCAAGTCCATGCATAAGGTTCTGCATACGCTCAATGCCATAGCTTGAGCCGTTGCTGCGCAGTGAATACAAATAATCGACAACCTGCTTGTAATTACTCATCAAGGCCAGCGTACTTACACGCTTGGTTTAATTGCCATTAGGCATAAGATTTTGATAGTAAGAGCTCATAAGAATCAAGCGTACCGACTAAAAATATAATTTAAGCAGGTGCTCTTGTATTATTCTCAAATACCTTTAATAAATTAGTAACACGCTCGCGCATCTGGCTTCGTGGTATTATTTGATCAACCAGTCCTCGTTCTAGAAGAAATTCCGAAGTTTGGAATCCTTCCGGTAAGTCTTGTTGTGTAGTCTCTTTAATGACTCTAGGTCCAGCAAAACCAATTAATGCTTCTGGTTCTGCTATTATTACGTCCCCAAGGGAGGCAAAACTTGCCATTACGCCAGCCATAGTTGGATTTGTTAGAATCGATATATATGGCAGGCCAGCCTCTGCTAGTCTGGCTAAGGCTTGGCTCGTTTTAGCCATTTGCATAAGACTGAGAATGCCTTCTTGCATGCGTGCGCCACCAGAGGCTGAAACCACAATAGCAGGACATTTTTTTTCTAGCCCACGCTCAATGGCACGGGTAATTTTTTCTCCAGCTGCTGAACCTAGTGAGGCAGCCATGAAACGAAAGTCCATGACAGCTAGACTTACAGGCATACCACCCATCGTGCCCATTCCACTAATTACAGAATCGGTCTCTTTTGTTTTTGCTTGGCTTGCCTTCAGCTTTTCTTGGTAGGAAGCAGTCGCATTAAATTCTAGCGGATCCATTGAACGTACTGCTTGGTCCATTTCTTTGAATGAACCAGAGTCAAGCATTGAGGCGATTCGACTTCGAGCATCCAGAGGAAAGTGGTAGCCGCTGTTAGGCACAACCATAAGGTTTTCTTTAAGCACGCGATTGTAGATGATCTCGCTAGTTTTTGGACACTTTGTCCAAAGGTCTTTAGGGATATCCTTTTTTTTGACTGTGACGGTAGAATACTGCGGTTTGCCAAAGATTGCCATGGTAGAAGATAAAAAAGTGAATATATTAAAATGTAATATTAATTAGCCATGTCCGATTGTGGCAACTCTGATAGATTTTGCTCCCGCTTGCCGCAGTACCTGTGCGCAAGCATTCAAGGTCGAACCTGTGGTGAATACGTCGTCGATAAGAATATAATCATCATCTGCAATTACACGGGCATTTGTTGCGATGGCAAAAGCATTTTTAACATTTTGGTACCTTAAATGGCGGTTTAGTCTTGTCTGGGTTTGTGTGAACTTTGTTCTACGCAGCAAATTCAGAACTTTAGCTTGGCAGGTTTTTGCAAGCATCGTTGCAAGCTTTTGGCTTTGATTGAACCCGCGCTCCCTAAATTTTACGGGGTGCAGTGGAACAGGAATCAGCGTAGCCCCGTTTATATAGGCGGTATAATCACTTGAATTTAGGACCATGCTAGCGATGTCACGCAGTACGTAGAATCCATGCCTATATTTAAGTTCATGCAATAGGCTACGGCCGGGTCCTTGTGCAAGAAAGAGTATTTTTCCTTGGTCAAACAAGGGATTTAATTCAGCGCAATGAGGGCATTGCTTTGGACCTGTAATCGCTCCCAAGTATGGATAGCCACAGATAGTACAGCATGGATTTTGTGCAAAGAAGATTTCATATGCGCACTTTTTACACAAGAATTCATAATTTCGATGATTACAGGAATGCCCGCAATGAACACAATATCTTGGCAAGATTAAATCGGTGGCAGCGCGAAGAAGGCGAGTAAAAGGACGCTTCATATCGGTAAATTAATAAAAGACCTTATCTAGACTTAGCCCCGAACAAGGTGCTGTAACAATTAGATTTGTACGAGTTTTGGAGCTAAGAATTTCTGTAATCTGATCGGGTGTTAGCTGACCGCGACCCACACTGTAAATTGCGCCAGCAAAACTTCGAACCATTCGATACAAATATCCGCTACCTTCGGTGGTTAGAACGATTTTTTTGCCCGTCTTCAATAGGTCAAGCCGGTAAATGTTTTTCACTGGATTTGGATCGCTGTTCTTGCCGTGTGATGCCCCATATGCAGAGAAATTATGTGTGCCTACCAAGCGGCTTGCCGCCTCTTGCATGGAGGTAAAATTAATTGGCATGTCTCGGCAGGCCCATACATATCTTTCTTCGATTGGATTGGCTCTACCTAAATAATATTTATATGTGTAGCGTTTGCCGATAGCTGAGTGCCGCGCATGAAAATCATTGCTTACTTGCTTGATATGGTTGATGCGAATCGATTTAGGAAGAATTGAATGAAGTGCCCGCACCAGTTTACTAGGCGGATGGATCCATTCTGCATCAAAGTGAAAACATTGGCCTCGGGCATGTACGCCAGCATCGGTACGCCCGCTACCATGTGTTAAAACGTGCACGTCTAAGACTTTTGATAAGGCTAATTCGAGTACGTTTTGAATTGCCCTTCCGGATAGTTGCCTTTGCCATCCGTCAAATTCAGTTCCATCATAGGCACAAATGCATTTCCATCGCATGTAAGTAGATCTATTATATTATGGCTCATAAGTGAAGGGCTAAGTGCTTGGCATTATTGAACTATTCGGCAATAAATAGCTATTCTCAGTTATAAGCGGGGTAATGAAATTAATTTTACATATAATTTATGGCTAAATCTTCACGACAGCTTTGGGCGAATTATGTCAAGCGTGGCGGTGCTGCGATGGTGGCTTCGGGGCAGACTGTTCTAAATACTCCGAGTCAATTTAAGGGGGTAATTCTTGGAGTGGATCCTAGCTTAAGGGGTAGTGGATTTGCCGTTCTAGACTATGCGAATGGCGATGCTATACGCTTAATAGAAGCGAGTACTTTAAAACTAAAACCATCTATTTCTCAAATGGAATGTCTGGCAGCTATCGGGCACCAAGTGGAGGACTTAATTAACCAGCACAGCATCGACCATGTTGCCATTGAAGAAACAATTTATGTGCAGAATTTTCAAACTGCACAAATACTGGGTGCAGCTCGTGGTGCTGCAATTACAGTGGCATCGATGCGTGGCCTGCCTGTCTTTGAATATGCACCTCTTAGGATTAAGCAGGCAGTATCAGGAACAGGAAAGGCGAGCAAAGAGCAAATAGCCCGAACAGTTCTCAGTCTAACTGGGCATGATGTTGGTAAAAAATATGATGCCTCTGATGCTGCTGCAGTAGCCTTGTGCCATGCTTTTACTTGGCGAAGTGGTTGATTGTACCAGAGCTAAAATCTATGTTATTGATTCGATATACTTCCATTAAGGCTCCAGCACAAGGACTGTGAAGAGGCTCACGTAGCTGCATTGTAGGCAGCCTTTTTTCTAGCTCTTTGCAGAGTAAATTATGCAATGGACCTTTGCTTCCTGCAATTGCGCCAGAGAGAATTACTTTAGGGCTAATAAGTTCTAATTGTTTAGCTGTTACAGTTATCATTTCAGCAAGAGCAAGCGCGGCTTCTTTGTAGAGCTTTTCTATCAGTGGATCTCCCTTAAAGTAAAGTGAGCTAAGCTGGGGACATATTTGTGCTCGATCACAACGGCTTAAGCTTTCGGCAGCTTGAGAAAAGTCTTCAGAACATTTGATCTTTAAAAAGTTAAAAACTACATGCTTTATTGCGTTACCAGTGACACGACCGTCCGCTTGTCGAACCGCTAGTTGAAATGCGCGCTGACTGAGCCAACTTGCGCTACCTGTATCATCAGCGAGTGACCCCCAGCCACCACAACGCCAAGTTTTCCCAGTGTTATTGCGCCCGAAGCAAGCGGACCCAGTTCCAGCTACTAGCACGATGCCAGGACCGCCCGCGAGACCGCCGCAGTGAGCAATGTGTAAGTCATCACTTACATTAATTTTTATAGCTAGTTCACTAAATTGTTCTTTCATCCAGTCTCGGTCGCAGGCTCGAGCCATGCCCGCAAGTCCAAGCCATGCGCCTGATACTCTGCTCTCTGGCACGCAAGCATTCCTAAACGCTTGCTTGCATGCTTCTCGAATTGCAGAGATAGCACTGCTGCGAGTTGTATAGTTTATGTTTGCTGAACCTCCTTTGCCTCGGCCTAAGATAGTACCTTTTTCATCTGCAAGCCACGCATGGGTTTTAGACCCACCTCCATCAACACCGAAATAGAGTGGTTTTGCTCCAATAGGTGCACGTATAGAATCTTTAGTATGCATACAATTAGTAGTAAATAGTAACAATAAACTATTTTTTATAATAGCATTATTGCTAACAAATTGGTCAATGTCCTTTAGGCTGCAAAGGAGATACTTTTCGCATTTGCCGATCTTTGTCAGTAAAACTGCGCTTTGGTTGATTCTGTACCGTGCTCCGGTTTAAAAAACTTTGATCTGGCGTACCCATAAAAGATCGAGGAATAAATGGGTAGCCACTAGTAATAACATAATAATAAATTCCTTCTGGAAATTCTGGAGTTACGCCATAACGCCCATTACAAGCATCGAGATCCCCACTGTCTTCTACGTATTCCCAGTCGAGCGTGTAGTCTCCATTGTAGGGTCCTTGTGGGACATTGCCACCGCTAGGTCGATTTCCTTTTCGAATTCGATAACTAGCACGTAATTCCACCAAAGGGCTATTGGAATTAATAGAATTTTTGTAACCATATAATGAGTAGATAGGAAATCCATCTGCAGACCATCCAACTAAGGTCATAGTTGGAAAAGGCTCTTCAAGCTCAGCGATCAGAGCAGTGGGTAGACCATGGTAGTGATAGGCTCCACTTGGTTGTACATGTGCATGGTTAGCATCCAATGCCCGAGCCATTCTTGTGGTCATTGCCTCTAGCTTCCATTTTGAATGAGGATCTCCTCGAAAAAATTCTGCAGTTTCAGGATCAAAAGGGACACCATTAAGGGCGACTCCAAATAGATGGCGATCGATTGGTGTAATCCATTGTGCTAATTTAGGAAAAGTAGTCCATTCGTAGCGTTGGCTTTGGGGTGTTATTGTATGCGGATTTCCTCGGTTAGGAAATTCTCCGACTACATGCTTAGGAATTCCATTTGTTTGCATGACTCGTTTAGCGCCTTGAATACTGAATTCAGCGTAATGCTGTTTGTCTACTATTCGAGTAGCTGGTAGATGATGATTGGATTCTCTTGGATGGGCTTCGGTGCTAGTAGCGATGAATACAAGAATAGCTAAGAGTTTAAAGTGCATCGTTTCATTAAGTTGTGTTTGTGATTTTATTAATTTCTTCTAATCGTAATCATTTAATGCAGAGGATATTTATAACAGGGGTAAGTTCAGGGCTTGGCTATGGGTTAGCTAAAGTGTTTTTGGAACGGGATGCTATTGTATACGGAATTAGTAGGCGCGCCCCAGATTGCTTGATTGATTTAGGCTTACGGCATCGATGCGTAGATTTAAGGAAAGAGGATGTTGGAAGAAAGGCTATCAGTCATATGGTACAGCAGGTAGACTCCTTCGATCTCGTCCTTCTAAATGCTGGAAAACTTGGACAGATTCGCGATATGGTCGCAACACCATTAGCGGATATTCGCGATACTATGGAAGTAAATGTCTTTGCTAATAAGTGGCTGTTGGATGTTTTATTTTCTAATTCTCGTTCGATTGCACAAGTTATTGGAATTTCTTCTGGTGCATCACAATCTGGCAGTCGAGGATGGAACGGATATAGTTTATCAAAGGCGACTTTAAATATGCTTATTAAGCTGTATGCAGGAGAGCAATTAAACACGCATTTCACTTCACTTGCTCCCGGTTTAATTGACACTGCAATGCAAGATTACTTGACTGAATTACCAGCAGATGCACGCTATGCCCCGCTTGAGACACTGAAGGCTGCAAAAGGCACTGAAGCGATGCCTGATGGTTATGGTTGTGCACAAAAGCTAGTCCAAATACTCCCAAATTTGTTAGAAAAGCAAAGTGGATGCTATGTAGATATTCGTAATTTATGATGGAGGCTAACAACTATACATTTTTGTGAAGATTTTAATGTTTGCTGATTGGAAATCCAGCACGCTCTGGATACTTCTCAATAAATTTAAGGAATATATCTTTAGCTATAGGGCCTGCAGTAGAACCTCCATGATAGCTATGGCTTATCTCTGTGCCTTCAACCATTACGGCAACGGCAATTTGAGGGTTTTCTACTGGCGCAAATCCAACAAACCAGGCAAGATTTACCTCTTTCCCATGTGCTCTAAAGTCAGCGGTTCCTGTTTTTCCTGCGATACGTAAGTTTTCGATTTGTACGAGTCTACCAGTTCCTTTTTGTCCAACTACTTTTTCCATGCCTTCCCATAGTTGTCTTTGCTGCTCAATAGATAATCCAATAGGCTCGCCTCCGTGATTAACTTGCATTCCATCTTCACGAGATAAGGCAAGCAGAGTTGGCTTGGTGTGAGTTTCGCCTCGAGCAATTGAGGCAATAAATGTAGCCATGCGAAGTGGAGTCATAAGTAGATATCCTTGGCCAATGGCTGTATTCGCCGTATCTCCAGGAACCCAATTAGTTCCTATGCTTTCACTTTTCCATGATTTTGTCGGCACTACTATACGATTGGTTTCATAGGGCACTTCAATCCCTGTTTTTTCATGCATACCAAATCGCTTGGCCTCTCTGCTAATAGCATCTATGCCAATTCTCAGTCCAGTAGCATAATAGAAAACGTTACAGCTTCCTTCAATTGCAGCAGCGTGATCAACGAGGCCGTGCCCGTAGCGTGCGTGACAGCGAAAAATTCTGTCTCCAACTCGGTAGACACCTTGACAGTCGTATTTTGTAGTATTGGTGATAACCCCACTTCGCATTCCAGCTATTGAAGTGAGTAGTTTAAAGGTTGAGCCCGGCGGGTAGGAGAGTTGAAGGCTTCTGTTGAGCCATGCTCCAGAATTGTTGATTGTTTCAAAAGTTTTGCGCGGAATAAATGGGCTTAGTTTATTTTGATCATACGTGGGATGGCTAGCAATAGTTAGGGTCTCTCCAGTTTTTATATCTAGTGCAACCACAGCACCAGTGCGTTCTCCAAGAGCCGTTTCTGCTGCGGCTTGAAGGTCTATATCGATGCTTGTTATTAAATCTTCGCCTTGTTTGGGCGGTAGCATTTCTAGACGTGTATCTTGGAATCCCAAAGGATCTACGCGCCATATTTCCGAACCAGTAGTACCTGATAGATGGGAATCAAAATATCGTTCCAGGCCGGTCTTACCAATTTGCTTTTTAAATGTGAATGTTTTGAGCCCATCAGATGGAAGCTGCTTAAAATCTGGAAGTTTGCTTTGTACGTACCCTAAAGTATGTGCGGCTAATGTCTTGTATGGATAATAGCGCGCAAAGGCTGTGTGAATCTTAATGGGTGAATATACAGGGTGTATCTGTTCCACCAGGCGGGCATATTGGTTTGGGCTAAGATCATCTACTAGCGGTAGTGGCAGTAGCAGTTGCTCATTAAAGTGACGAACTAATTGGCTTTCGGATAAGCTATCTTTACGACCTGTAATTGCATTAATTTGCTCAATATAACGCAGTATGACTGCATGGCGAGCAGTCCATTGTAGCTGGTTGTAATTTGGAAGTGGTAAATCAAGTGGACGTTCCTGCTCAGGTGTATTATTGTACTTTTGACTGAGTCTGTCTCGCTCCGCATGTATAATTTTGGAGTATTCTTTACGAAACTCAGACCGTAGATCATCCAGATAAACAACAGCAGAATAATGCGGTCGGTTACCTACGAGTAAGCGACCATTACGATCGTAGATATTCCCGCGAGGTCCTGGTTTGAGGACTCGTCGCTCTGTTTGGCGCCGCTCTAACGCTTCGTATTCGGCCCTAGAAACTAATTGTTGCCACCCAAGACCTACAATTAATGCAAGCGTCGCCGCAATTACTATCCATATAAAGAGAAGTAATCGCGGATTTTCTCCTTTATGGACATCAAATAAATTCATGACTAGTGAATGGGCAATTCTGCTGGGTCAGTGTCGACAGGCATTAAATTAAATAGCAGCCGTTCGGCATTAAAGAACCATGGGCTAACTAGTAGTAGGCATAAGTGCGAGACCAGTGTAGTTACGATAACTTGAGCCCAATAAGCAAATGAACCTATTTGACCATAACTGAGTGTACAACTAACTAGTATAATTGCAGCTAGATTAATTACATGTGACAGAAGAATTGGGTGATAATTATGTTCTGCATGAAAACGATGTCGAAATGCATATAGTATTGAACATGTCAGAATGCTACCGCCGGTTAAGAGACCGTAAGGAACGGGGATGGCGGCGTCTATCCATAGGCCAGAGAGGAAGCAACATAGTAAGCCATCGCGGAACTTTAAATAGAGCCCCGGCAGAATGATCATTGGGCCTAGTATCATCAAATGTAGCGACCAATTGCAGATACTAGAGTTTACTAACTGAGTCAAATAGAGGAGTACTATATTTGCACCAAACAATACGAAGCAGCGAGGATCAATCATCATTATGGTTGTATTTTTCTGGGTTTATTGGAATAAGCACAGAGACCTCTTTTAAAGATAAAAGACGCTTATCAAGATGGACTTTACCAGCTTGGAAAATGCCGCTACTGCCAGGCTCAAGCCAACTAACAGTTCCAATGACTAATCCTGATGGGAAGATGCCACCAAGTCCGGTAGAGAGCAGCTTTAGAGGCGCTTGTCTATTCGCAATCAAATCCTGAGGGGCATCACGAATTTCTCCACAAGGCGGACCTAATCGAGTTTGCGCTAAGCCTTGATACACTACTGGCCTGTTATCTTTTTCAAATGATGCAGCCATGCGAAAGTTAGGACTAGAGATTAGCTCAACAGAAGAAGTATAGGCCCTAACTTCAGCAACTCTACCTACAATTCCACCGGCATAAATCACAGCAGCTCCCTCAGGAATGTTATAATTTCGTCCTTTATTAATTATTAATTGTTGCCACCAAGCGCTAATGTCACGGCGAATTACTCTGGCAATTTCGTGACTATATTCTCGCTTGCTTGGGAGCCTTAAAATATCTGCAAGGCGATCAATTTCAGCCTCTAGGACTTCGTGGCGCTGAGCTAGTGCCTGATAGTAGGACTTCTGCCGAGCAAGCTCCTTTCCAGCATTGATTAATTCGATCTTAGAGTGACTGCGCCGCCCCCAAAAATCTTCTAAACGGTTAAGCTGAGCGCTGATTACCCATGCTGGCGCTTGAAATTCTGTGAAGCTTATGCGTGTAAAAGATTTTATGAATGCGGGCAAAGCCCACCAACTAACCATAAATATTCCGAGAACGACCAAGGGCCTAAATTTATCGAGGCGTAGTTTCGGCACCGCCGAAAATTAGTTTTTAGGGTTTCCAGTAAGGTCTTTCAGTAGAAAGGCCAATTCTTGAAGAACCAGTCCAGTGCCGTTAGCTACAGCACTGAGTGGGTCATCTGCGATTACGACTGGTAAACCTGTTGCATCGCTGAGTTGCTGATCCAGTCCACGAATCATCGCTCCGCCACCAGCTAATACAAAACCGCGGTCTACCAGATCAGCTGATAGCTCTGGTGGACACCTTTCAAGTGCATTTCGCACAAGGTCTACAATAGATGCAATCGTGTCTGCAAGCGCATCTCTAATTTCTTGGGAGGTTATGGAGATTGTTTTCGGTAATCCCGCGACGGAATCACGTCCGCGAACCTCAATAGATATTTCATCATCCAGTTTAAAGGCGGATCCAGCTCTAATTTTTATGTCTTCAGCCGTGCGCTCACCGATCATTAAGTTGTAGGCTCGCTTCATGTAATTAACGATAGCGTTGTCGATTTCATCGCCGCCTACTCGAATGCTTTTCGTGAAGACAACGCCGGCAAGCGATAGGATAGCAACTTCGGTTGTGCCTCCCCCAATATCTACAATCATATTGGCAGCAGGTTCATCAATTGGGAGCCCAACGCCAATGGCAGCAGCCATTGGTTCTTCAATTAGTATAACATCGCGTGCACCAGCACGGATAGCAGAGTCCTTAACTGCTCGACGCTCAACCTCGGTTATTCCTGAGGGTACAGCAACTACAATTCTCGGAGCTATGAATGTACGAGTGCGATTTACTTTGTTAATAAAATAACGCAGCATTGCTTCAGTAATTTCGAAATCAGCAATAACTCCATCTTTCATTGGACGAATTGCAGTAATATTGCCGGGAGTTCGCCCGAGCATTTTTTTTGCCTCGGACCCAACTGCACAAACTTTCTTAGTTGATGTGTATACTGCAACAACACTTGGTTCGCGCAAAACGATGCCTTTATCTTTGGCGAACACTAGAGTGTTTGCTGTACCCAAATCGATTCCTATATCATTGGAGAGAAGTCCCAGCACGTGATTTATATATGTATTAGGCGGTTACAATTAGAAAGGAGAAATAGTTTTTTCTATGAAAGACGTTGAATGTCAAATTATTACCACAAATTGGCTATTTGTACATTTGATTAAGAGTGTTTGACAGTAATTAATGTAAGGTCATCTGCTTGACCGGATTCTCCAGAGAAGCGTTCGATGTTCGTAATTACATTTTTAAGTATCGTCTCAGCGTTGTTATGTCCGCTAGCGCAGAGTGTTTCAACCAGTCTCTTATTCGAAAATTCCTCTCCCCCTGCATTAACGCTCTCTGTAACTCCATCGGTATAGAGTAGTAATGCGTCACCATTGTTGAAATCAACTGTAGTGTCAGCAATAGAGGAGTCGAAAATCTCTGGTGGTACCATGCCAATAGCGATACCACTGGATTGGATCTGCTTAACTAAATTACCTCCCGTGTGGCTGCAAGAGTAGAGCAGAGGAAGTTCGTGGCCAGCACGGGCAAGAGTTACGGATTCATTTTTCACATCAATGATAGCATAAATCATTGTTATAAACATATCTCGCCGCATAGAGGCATGCATTTCTAAGTTGATGGCTTTTAAAATATTTGCAGGAGAATCGTAACTTCTAGATAAATGATGTAAGTTTGTTTGGCATATAGCCATGATTATAGATGCTGCTATACCTTTGCCAGAGACGTCAGCAATTGCGACCCCTATTTTGTTATCTTCAAGCTTAAACACATCGTAGAGGTCACCGCCAATTTTTTGAGCGGCTGTATAATGTGCAGCAAATTCTACATTGTGCGTGTCCGGTAAATTAATTGGCAGCAGCAGGCTTTGTATGTTGCTTGCTAGTTCCAGATCCAAATCAAGTTTGCCTTTTTCGATTTGGATTTTCATTGCATCACTGTTGTAAACAGCAAGTCCGACTTGCTCGGCTAAAGATTCTGCTAAAGAAAAATCGGTCTGATTGAAAGGAAGTCCATCGCATGGATTGGCTATGGCTAGCACCGCAACTAGATCACCCCGAAATACTACTGGAACTACTATCATGGAGCGTATTTTTAGTGCTGGATCATCGTGTTGGATTACGCGTGGATCTAATATCGCGTCAGCTATTAGCAGGCCCTTTCTAGACTGAGCTACAGAGCCAATAAGACCCTCTCCTAAATCAAAACTTTCGGAGCGAAGGATCGCTTCAATATGCTGTGTTCGAGTGCCTGCCTTATGTCCGATTTCAGGATTAATTTTGCGCTGTGGCGGAAAAAGGCCTTCTATTGCAACGCCCTTTAAGGTGTTTCCATCTTGTTTTTCGAAGATGCATGCACTCATGGCGTCCGTACTTAGTACGGCAGCATGAATTATTCGCTGAAACATTTCATTCCTTGTTCCATCTTCAATAACTGCTTCGACCATATTATGCATAAAATCGACAACAATATGTTTTTCTTGCTCAAGCATCTGCTTCTCTTCTTCAACTAGTTTCAATCGACCGATCTTACCTTTGTAGGCGAGCCATATTGCTATGGTTGCGAAGAGAATCCCAAGTACGAAAGAAATCATGTTAATTGTGAATTTACAGTGGGTAGATGCAGGCAAACCAATTATGTATTCGAGCTAAGCTGATTTTTTAGGAAAGCGACCACATCTTGAAATTTTGCAGCATTTTGGGAGTTAGCTTGAATCAAATTCTGATGAGCTTCGAGTACTCGTCGCGCGCTGGTCACGTCCGTATTTTCTAGTGGGGTTTCTTGCCCGTCGTCTTCAGTTAATGCTATCTGAGTATCTATAGACAGTAAGGCTTGCAGTCCTAGATTACAGATGAGTTCACGGTTCCGCTCACTTAGGTTGCAAACAAGTAATGTGCCTAGCTTCGACTGTTCGCGCAAGTCTATTGCGATCCCAGCTAAAATTCCAAGAAAAGTGCTGTCCATACCTGTGCAGTGAGTAAAATCAATAGCAAAGCGTTGCTTCTTGGCACGCAACATTTTCTCCATGAACTCCCTAAAGGTATTGCAATTAAGGTAGTTTGCTTTGCCGTGAATCCGTATAAATACAGGTTCAGAATAGGCGCTGACTGTAAAGGTCGGCTGTTTAGATATGCTCATTGGAGAGCTAAGTATTTAGGGTTTGGATTTAAGAATCAGAAATGATATCACGCAGTACGTATTGAAGAATGCCTCCATGGCGGTAATAATCTACCTCTATAGAGGTATCAATTCGCAGATTTAGGTCAATCGTTTCTGTCCTGCCGTCGGCACGTTTGATCTTCAAGGGAAGGGATGTTCCCGGCAAGACTTGATCACTCAACCCAGATATACTAAATACTTCGCTACCATCTAGGCTGAGAGTTGCATCGCTTACTCCCTCAGGAAATTGGAGCGGAAGTACTCCCATCCCTATCAGGTTGGAGCGATGTATTCGCTCAAAACTTTTTGCTACCACAGCTCTTACCCCAAGCAGGGCAGTGCCCTTTGCTGCCCAGTCCCGCGAGGACCCCATGCCATAATCTTCGCCAGCAATAATAATTAGTCCTTCGCCGCGTTCTTTATAAACTTGGCAAGCATCATATATGTCAGCAGGCGATCCCTCTGGCATTAGCTTTGTGTAGCCACCCTCTTTGCCATCTGCCATTTTATTTTTGAATCGAACATTAGCAAATGTACCACGCGTCATGATCCGATCGTTGCCACGCCGAGAACCGAAGCTATTAAATTCTTTTTCAGAAACTCCTGCTTGAGCGAGAAAACGTCCCGCTGGTCCGTCTGGCTTAATTGCTCCAGCGGGAGAAATATGGTCGGTAGTAATCGAGTCGCCAACAATAGCGAGAGGTCGCAAATTGGTAAGGTCTGTTATCGTACCTGCTTGCATACTAAAGCCTTCAAAAAAGGGCGGACTCTGTATGTAAGTAGATTTTTCATCCCACTGGTAGATGCTACCACTTGAGGACTGCACTGCGTTCCACTCTGGGTTCGCGGCAGTGAGGTCACCGTATTTGTCGCGAAACATATCAGGATTTAAACCAGTTTGTACGAGGCTTTCGATCTCTGCGTTGCTTGGCCAAATATCTCTAAGATAGACATTTTGGCCATCGCTACTTGTGCCGATCGGATCTTTGGTAAGATCTATATTAACAGTTCCCGCCAATGCATAGGCCACGACCAGTGGGGGAGACATTAGAAAGTTTGATTTTATAGCACCGTGCACACGGGCTTCAAAGTTTCTATTGCCCGATAGGACGGAAGCTCCAACTAAGTCTCCAGTCTTTAGAGCCGTTTCGATAGCAGGATCCAGTGGTCCAGAGTTGCCAATACAGGTAGTGCACCCATAGCCAACAAGTTGGAAACCAAGTGCATCGAAGTCTTTCTGCAAATTTGTTTCTTCGAGGTAATCGGTCACTACTCGAGAGCCTGGCCCGAGCGAAGTCTTAACCAAAGGGTTTACGCTTAGGCCTTTAGCGAGTGCTTTGCGCGCTACTAGACCAGCTGCAATCATGACCGAAGGATTTGACGTGTTCGTGCATGAGGTAATTGCAGCGATTAAGACCTGCCCATGACTGATCTCAGGTAATGATTGTGTAGTGATTGTAGTTAAGATAGCATCTTTATCACGACCGCCAGCAGCAACTTCAGATAAGACTCGCACTTTTTTAGCCTGCGCCTCTTTAGGTATCCCGAAGCCGCCCTCAGCAACAGGCACATCCATTAATTCTTGAAAGCGTTTGCCAAGGAAAGGCACTTCAATACGGTCTTGAGGGCGTTTAGGTCCAGAGACACAAGGCACGACAGTACCAATATCTAAATGGATGCTTTTTGTATATTCGAGCTCTCCATTTTTTGGAATTCCAAACATCCCTTGAGCAGTGTAGTAGTCTCTGACCCGATTAATTTCTGTTTCACTTCTCCCAGTTAGGCGCATATAGTCCAGCGATTTCTCGTCCACCGGGAAAAACCCCATAGTTGCGCCATATTCAGGTGCCATATTAGCGACAGTGGCTCTGTCGGCGAGGCTAAGACGTGCTGCACCATCGCCATAAAACTCAACAAATTTACCGACGACTCCTTCTGTGCGCAGCATCTCAGTTATTTGTAGAGTCAGATCGGTGGCTGTTGCGCCTTCAGGGAGTTCGCCATCAAGATGAACGCCAATAACTTCAGGTGTTTTAAAGTAAACTGGCTGACCAAGCATGCCGGATTCCGCTTCAATTCCGCCTACACCCCATCCCACAATGCCAAGCCCATTTATCATAGTTGTATGCGAATCAGTGCCTACCAAAGTATCAGGATACAAGACATTGTCTTTCTCGAAAACCACACGAGCTAAGTACTCAAGGTTTACTTGGTGAACAATACCAATAGCTGGAGGAACAACATTAAATGTTTCAAAGGCTTGCTGTCCCCACTTGAGAAATTCATAGCGTTCTTTATTACGAGAAAATTCAATCTTTAAGTTTTCCAAGAATGCATTCGCTGAGCCCGACCGATCAACTTGTACGGAGTGGTCAACTACTAAATCGACGGGCACTAAAGGCTCAATTTTTGCTGGATCTGAACCTATTGCTTCTACGGCATTACGCATCGCGGCAAGATCAACAAGCAATGGAACCCCTGTAAAGTCTTGCAAAACAACCCGTGATACGACGAAAGGAATTTCCTTATGGCTGGGCATCTCAGCGTTCCAATTAGCCAGCGTTTCGACATCCTGAGCAGTAATACGCTTTCCGTCGCAATTTCGCAGTACCGATTCCAGGACTATTCGGATGCTAACAGGCAGCTTCGAAATTCCGCTCATGCCAGCAGTTTCTTCCAGCGCGGGGAGGCTATAGTAGTGTTTACCGTTGAGCTCTTTAAGAACTTTAAACGGATCGTTTAGTTGGCTCATTATCGCGTGTGTTCTTTTTATTCGTAAAAGATTAATGGCTTAATTATTAATTAATCAGCATTGTTTAAGCACTTGTTTAATCGCGGTAAAGCTTGGAAGTATTTTTGGGTCATCAGAGGATTCTGCATAAATTATAGTACCAGTTTCATTAACGACAAAGGCAGATCTTTTAGCGACACCTTTGAGACCAATAAAGTCAGCATATAGCACATCGTATGCCGTAGAGACTTCTTTATTAAAATCACTCAATAATGGAAATTTTAAATGGTTATGCTCCGCCATTATCTCCAATGCGTATGGGCTATCTACTGAAATACCATAGACGGCAGCGTCGAGCTTAACATACTCTTCGATGTTCGAGCTAACCGCGCACATTTCGCCAGAACAAATGCTCGAAAAGGCGAGCGGGAAAAACAACAGTACCGTCTTTTTTTCGCCATAATTATCGGATAAGACTATTTCCTGAATGCCATCGGCATTTTTGTGTTTTAAAGTGAATTCAGGTGCGGTGCTTCCAGTTTCTAGTGCCATAATATTTTTTATAGTTTCTATAATTTTAACAACCTACTTTAAAGAAAGTACGTTTGCCTGCTTGAAATACTCGTGAGCTATTTAAGCGGAGAACTTTATGATTTATATCGGTTATTTTATCTCCGTCAACTTTTACGCCGCCTTGTTGCACCAACCTGCGAATTGCACCTTTACTTTCGAAAAGTCCAGAGCTAGACATCAGATCAATAAGACCTATGCAGTCAGAGTCGGTGGCAAGTTCACTCCAAGTAAAAGTTGGCATATCATCGGGTAATTTATTCTTCGAAAATACTTGCTCGAATTGTTTTAATTCATGTCTTGCTGCATCCATTGAGTGGAACTTTCCAACAAGCGAGCAAGCAAGTTGTTTTTTTGCGTCCATTGGATGGCTGGCTTTGAGCGATTCGATTCTAGCTACATCAAATTCAAGAAGTAATTGGTAGTAAGTCCACATTGTCTCATCACTAATAGACATAATCTTACCAAACATCTCTTTTGGAGTATCTGAAAAAGCGATATAATTGTCCTGGCTCTTGGACATTTTCTTTGTACCATCAAGTCCGACGAGTAAGGGCATCGTTATGACGGCTTGCTCTTGCTTGCTCACATCTTTTTGTAGAGCCCTACCAACTAGCATATTGAACAATTGATCGGTCCCGCCAATCTCAATATCAGCATTTAGCATCAGAGAATCGTAGCCTTGAATCAGTGGATAGAGAAACTCTACAATGGAGATAGGCGCATTGTTCGCATACCTTTTAGAGAAATCGTCTCGTTCCAACATCCTCGCCACGGTCATCTTACGAGCGAGTTTCAGGCAGTCCTCAAACCCCATTTCATCAAACCATTCGCTGTTAAAGCGCACTTCCGTTTTCTCTTTATCTAAAACTTTATATGCTTGATCCAGATATGTCTTCGCATTCTCTGCGATTTCCTCTTTGGTCAGTATTGGGCGAGTGCTGGACCGCCCAGAGGGATCACCGATTAATGTAGTAAAATCCCCTATTATGAGGATTGCCTTATGGCCAAGGTCTTGAAACTGGCGCAGTTTATTGAAGACCACTAGATGACCAAAAGTGAGGTCTGGGCGAGTTGGATCTACTCCGAGCTTAACGCGAAGGGATTGTTCGCCGTGGAGATGCTCTGAGAGTGCATCCTCCCCAATGATGGTTTCAGTATTTGTTCGGATAGTATCGATACTGCTCATGGCTTATAATGTAGAAGCAAGAAATTGAACTCGCAGAGCATCGCGTAAAGAAAAAACGTGACTAAAGGCGCTGGCGGACCGCTTCGTAAAGACAGACTCCTGCAGAAACAGAAACATTGAGGCAGTCTACGCTACCATTCATTGGAATAGTTACTAAGTGGTCACACAAGTCTCCTGTTACTTTACGGATGCCCCAACCCTCACTGCCAAGTAAGAATGCAGTGGGTTGATTGAGGTCGACCTCATAGATCGATCCTTTCCCTCGGTCGGATGTACCAACTAATTGTATATCTGCAGCTTGAAATTTTCGTAGTAATGAGCGGATGTTCTTCACTTTTAAAAAAGGGGTATCATCGGCACCGCCACAAGAGACATCACGCACTGTATGAGTAATGCTACAAGAGCCTTTAACTGGAGCAATAACAGCAGTCACACCTGCCCCAGAAGCAGTACGAAGGCATGCACCGAGATTTTGGGGGTCTTGAACGCCTTCGAGCACTAGAATGAGCGGGTTGTTAGTTCGCTTAATGAGTTCAAAGAGGTCATGCTCGTCTTCTAGGTGTACTACAGAAGCTGGCTGAGAATACCTCGGCGGACGTTTGATTTTATGTACAGAATTACGACCCATAGATTTTAAGATGGATTGATACCAATTTGTTGTAATTAATTATAAAAGGTCGGTTTGTGTGTTACGTTTGGGATCTAGCCCGATGACCTGCCATCCTTTTTCAGCTAAAACACGCCCTTTTGAGGTTCGTTGCAAATAGCCTTCTTGTATTAAGAAAGGCTCATGCACCTCTTCTAAAGTATGGGCTTCTTCACCAACGGCGATTGCGATTGTGCTAAGCCCTACTGGCCCACCTTTATAATTTTCAGCCATAACGCGCATCATTTGTTTGTCCATTTCATCCAGTCCTCGCTGGTCGATTTCTAAGAGCTTGAGGGCAGCCGCCGCTATATCTTGGGAGATCGTGCCGTTGCTGCGTTGCTGAGCATAGTCGCGGCAGAAATTTACCAGGTTATTAGCGATGCGAGGAGTCCCGCGCGCACGCCTAGCGATCTCCGCAGCTCCAGCTGTTTCATAGGTGACCTTGAGTAAACCGCAGGTGCGCTCAACGATACCCTGCAAGGTCGTTCGGTCGTAGTAATCAAGTCGTGACTGTAAGGTGAACCGGCTTCGCAAGGGCGCCGTTAGTAGTCCCATCCGAGTGGTTGCTCCTAGTAAGGTGAAGCGAGGAAGATTTAATCGTACGCTTCGCGCATTGGGTCCTTGATCTATCATTATATCTATTCGGAAGTCTTCCATCGCCGAGTATAAATACTCTTCTACAGTCTTGGTAATTCTGTGGATTTCATCGATAAACAGAATATCGCCTTCTCCAAGGTTGGTTAGCAATCCGGCAAGATCGGCAGGTTTATCGATGACAGGTCCAGAGGTAACAGTAACTTTACTTTGCATTTCTTGTCCTAGAATTAGAGACAAGGTAGTTTTTCCTAATCCTGGCGGGCCGCTGAGCAAAATATGATTGAGTGGTTCGCCACGTTCTCTGGCAGCTCCTACCATTACCTGTAAGCGTTCAATAGTTTTTTCTTGTCCTGCAAAATCATCAAACGAAAGAGGTCGAAGGATCGAGTCTTGTGGATTACTGGAGTCGTCGAGACTACGTTCAATAAATTTTGCCCCTTTAGGGCTTTCTGGGCTGTCTTCTGGAGAAAGTGTCATTGTAACTTAAAACTAATGGTATGGAAGCTTATGAAGCCAGTATTTATTCGGCAAGTAGCTCCTTTGGCATCACGGTATCACTGAGTCGCTCAATGTGTCCGCCGATGGCAGAAAGTTTCTGCTCGAATTGATCGTAGCCTCGGTCGAGGTGGTAAATTCGCTGAATCCAAGTATCTCCAGTGGCTGCTAGTGCCGCGAGCACAAGAGCCGCGGAAGCGCGCAAATCCGAGGCCATTACAGGTGCGCCTGAGAGTTGCGAGGCGCCAGTAATAATTGCGCTGGGTCCTTCGATGGCAATTTCTGCACCCATACGTTGTAATTCTGGGACATGCATAAAGCGGTTTGGGTAGATGCGTTCTGTTATAATAGATAGACCCTCTATTTGAGTCATTAAAGCACAGAGTTGTGCCTGTAGGTCCGTTGGGAATCCTGGATGAGGTAGAGTGATCAAGTCAACGGGCTGAAGAGATCCAGTATATGGTAGAATACGGATAAAGTCTGCGCCGAGTTCAATTGGCAGGCCAGCTTCTTCAAGTGTGTCTAAAAAAGCGCTTAGAAGTTTCGGAGCTATTCCAGTGACAGTTACATCCCCACGAGTTATAGCAGCAGCTGCTATAAAAGTGCCTGCTTCAATTCGGTCAGCAATGACACTGTGAGTACAACCGTTTAACGTATCGACTCCAGTCACCGTTAGTTCTGGGCTGCCTATACCTTCAATTTGCGCGCCCATTTTTACTAGCATGTGGCATAGATCGATAATCTCAGGCTCACATGCCGCGCATTCAATGCGTGTCTGCCCTGGGGCTAATGTGGAAGCCATTATAATATTAGCAGTGCCAGTCACGGTAGAGCCATTGCGTCCACCCAGAAAAATAGGAGAGCCCTCAATTTTTGCAGCGTCTACGTGTACGTAACCTCGATCAATGCTGACTTTACAATTGAGTTTTCTGAGGCCTTTAAGATGAAGGTCAATCGGGCGCGGTCCGATCACGCAGCCTCCCGGAATTGATATTTCTGCTTTGCGCAGTCTCGCCACTAGTGGTCCAAGTAGACAAACAGAAGCACGCATCTTTCGAACTAATTCGTAAGGAGCAATGTGAGTTAGCTCCTGAGCATGTATTTCCCATATTCCTGGCTCTGTTTGAATTACTTTAGCTCCAATATGGCGCATAATCTCAATCATAAAGCGAATGTCGCTTAAATCAGGCACATTCCTTAAGCGAACTGGATCAGCGCTGAGTAATGAAGCGGCTAAAAGGGGTAGGGCAGCGTTCTTCGCACCGCTAACCGCAACTTTCCCCCGGAGCGGTCCATTGCCAGTGACTCGAAAAACATCCATTAATCAATAGGGATTAAATAAGGCAGCAAAAAGATCTAGTATAAACAGCTGTAAGATATTTTTGAGCGACAAAATTCTAGATTACCTTTTACGGTAATTTTGGCGACCGCGATTTTGTCCTCCTCTTCGACGATTTTTATTACTGTTACTGTTGCCTTTGTTTTGAGGTCGACGACCACGACTCATGCCTCTGTTGGATTTCGGCTTTTTCGTACCAATGCTGAAAATACTTATAATAGTGGCAAGCAAACCTCTTTTTTTCGCAGCCTTTTTGTGACTTCGCCTATCTCTAGCGGTAGCCGAATCATCTGCGTCACGTGCTTTTTTGCGAGCGGCATATCTAGCATCTCGATCGGCTTTACGTTTGATTAAGCGTGCATTGACGCGTTCTATCGCAGCCAGTGTCTCGGCGCTCGGTTTCCCTGTAGTTACAGGAAAGTCTTTGAGCTCGTGTTGCGAGCGCGTGGGTAAAGAGGTTGCAACAATCTCATCGGTTGTATTAGTTTCAGTTTCGATAATAGGATCAATAGAATCTACAGTCTCAGCAGGTGTGTTTGTTTGATTCGATTCGCTAATAGATTCCGATTCAAGAATTTCGGAAGGGTCGACTTCGCCTATTTTGCTATCAGTAGCAGGGCTTAATTCTTTCTTAAATCCACCACTGCGGCGACGTGAGCGAGGCTTTGCATCGTTGCTAGGTACGTAATTATGTTGTGGGTTTTTCTCTGGGCTTACTTCCTCAAATTCTGGCATCTTAGTATTTCGTTTAATAGTTTATTTTGTGTCGCCCGTACTCGAACAATCAGAATAGCGGCGCAGTGTTTCAAATAAATGGGTGATCTGCATTAGCGTTATGGCTAATGTTCGTGATGAGCAATAAAGCTTTAAGATGAGCGCTGCTGCAAATAACACCTAATATATGATTATTATAGAAGGAAATTTAGTGGTGCAAGAATTAAGTTTTTTAGCGATCAAAAACCAGTATTATATTTGGAATATATGATGTTTAAATAAGCGTTATATGTTTCATTAATTGTGAATCTTTATTTTACGAAGTTGCTTCATGCTTGCTTGATAATAACAAGTACTATATGTTTTACGGATGGATAAGTTGGATGAAATTTTCGAGCAGCAAAAAGCACTCAATAATCGTATTGGAGTAATTACTGAAGAGATGTCAGCAGAAGATAAAGCACAGTGGGTGCTAAATTATACTCGTGCTATGCAGCAAGAAATAGCTGAACTTATTGACTCAGTCCCGTGGAAATGGTGGGCGAAATATCAAGAATTTGATGAGCAGAATGCGAAAGTTGAAGTGGTCGATTTGTTTCATTTTTTAATCTCAATCGCTCAGGTTTTAGGCATGAGTCCAGAGGATGTTTATCAAGCCTACGTCAAAAAAAATAAGGTGAACCACAATCGCCAAGAAAGTGGGTACACCGAAAAAGATGAAGCAGATTCAAGGCATATCTAATTGCTTATTTTTTAAATAGCGGAAGAAATTTATTGATATTTGCGCATGCCTGCACATCTAGCCGATGAGTGACAACCCAGTAGCTATTTTTCTTTATTTGGGGGTCGCCGGTTATGTACTGAACCTTTATCTTGCAGACTTAAGGCTTGCGCGTGCTGGCAAAGTAACTGACGGCAGCATTATGCCTGGGGCTAGCGCAATGCCTGCCCGTGCATTAATTATAGGGGTTTGTGTCGCAATACTCATACTAGCAGTAGAGACTGGCGGAGAGATCTTTCTTGGTGTTGCTAGTGAGCAAAGTGAAATGGCTTGGTATTTTCTTTTTGTAAGCCTTGCTGCGGGGGTGATCGAAGAGGTTATTTTTCGGGGTTATTTGGTTGTATCAAAAAGGGGTAGAACTGCATTGATTACTAGTTGTGTAGGGTTTTCATTCGTTTTTGCTTTAATCCACGGGCATCTGTGGAGTACGGAGAATGGATTTGATATTACTTTTACAACAAAAGGAGTATTTTCGACATCGATATTATTTATTAATTCATTGTGGTTATATCTGGTACGCTTCGGACCTTGGAATCCGACTCAATCTATCTTCCCATGTATGCTTGCTCATACATGTAGCAACTTAGGCGTTTTTATTATTAAATTATATCAAGGCTTCATCGTATATTAGTTTATTTTGGTAGTGTATTATCTATAGTAGGTACGACCATTATTTTACTAGCCCATCACGGCGAAGGAGCGCTTCTGGATCGGGGTCACGCCCCATAAATTTTTTAAACAAAGTTGCTGGGGCGGCAGCGTTTCCTTTAGCTAAAATCTGATCGCGGAAGTCGCGACCTGTATCCGAGCTAAGAATACCTTCAGCTTGAAAGCGAGTGAAGGCATCTGCATCAAGTACCTCGGCCCACTTGTAGCTATAGTATCCTGCGGCGTATCCGGTTGGACTGCTAAATAGGTGACTAAAGTTAAAGACATTCGATTGTGCCTGTGTCGCATAACTTAAAGTATAAGCTTTAAGCTTTTTTTTGATATAATTGTCGAGGTCTGTTTTGTTTGAGTTTGGCCAATTAATATGCAAATCAAGATCCATTTTACCTAATGCTAGCTGTCGGGCAGTGGCACTGGCTTTTCGATAATTACGAGCTGTGCGCATATTATCGAAGAGTGCCTGTGGAATCAGTTCGTTCGTTTTATAATGCCGCGCAAAGCGGTCGAGACTAGCGCGCTCCCAACACCAGTTTTCTAACATTTGTGAGGGCAATTCGACAAAATCCCAAGGTACGTTGATGCCATTTAATGACTTAACTTCAACTTCCCCGCATAGGTGGTGTAACAAGTGTCCAAATTCGTGGAAAATAGTTTCCACTTCTCGGTGGCTAAGAAGAGCGGGCTGTTGCCCAATTGGTGGACTAAGATTACCGCAGATTAAGCCTAGATGAGGACTATGCTTATCGGGTTTACGTTCGCCAGTGCGCAAGTGATTCATCCATGCCCCCCCACGCTTAGATCTTCTTGGATACCAATCTGCGTAAAAAGAACCGAGGTGTACGTTAGAGTTCGCGTCAAAGAGTTCATAAAATTTTACCTGTGGGTGCCAAACTTCAACCGTGTCGCACGCTTTAATTCTCAAACCGAACAGTTCTTCAGTAATCGTGAAAAGACCACTGACGACTTTATCGATGGGGAAGTAGGGTCGTAGGGATTCCTCGTTAAAATCGTAATTTTTTTCACGCTGTTTTTCCGCCCAGTAAGCAACATCCCAAGGCTCTAATAATGGCAAGCTACTCAAGCTAGAGCTAGTTTCTTCAGTAATAGACTTATACTGGCGAAGCGTTTGATCTTCTGCCCTAAAAGCAGTTTCTACTCGATCAAAGATGGAATCCCCGAAATTAAGTGCTACTTGTCCAGAACCAGCCATGCGGCGAGCTGTTACATAATCGGCGAAGTTATCTTTACCCATTATTTTAGCAAATTCATGACGAAGTTCCAGTATCTCTAGCACAAGCGCGCTGTTATCATAAGGAGCTTCTCGGCCAATGTTGGCATATGCTAACCAAACATCTTTGCGAAGAGCTGGGCTTTCCGCGTAGGTCATGACAGCTATATAACTAGGTGCATCCAAGCTAAAGCGCCAACTGCCTTCAGAGTACCCTGCCTCTTTGGCGCTCTGGAGGGCAGCACTACGAGCCGATTCAGGCAAGCCGGCCAATGTGGCTTCGTCATTAACAATAAGCTCCCAAGCATTCATGGCATCTAAGCAATTCTCTGAATATTTTTGTGTATGTTTAGCGAGCTGTTCCTGAATTTCTGAAGCTCGCTGTTTTTGTTTGATAGGAAGGTTAGCTCCTTGCTCTTTAAAATCCGCCAGCGTCTCTTGGATGTGCCTTTGCTTTGTCGCCGACAAATTATCTGCTGAGGGACTGTTTGCGCATTTTTGGAGACATTCCCAAAGCTTTTTATTCAGTGGTATACCAGCAAAAAATGCCGATACTACAGGAATCATTTTATTATAAGCAGAACGTAGCTCTGAAGTATTACAGACCGAGTCAAGATGGGTGACTAACCCCCATGCGCGCTGAAGTGGTTCGAGTGCTTCCTCTAGTGCATTAAAGGTATTTTCATAGTTCAAGGCGGTGCTATTGCGATCTATAGCAATCGCCTCCACTGCTGAACGCGCTTGGTTAATAGCTAAATTAATATCTGTTTCAATGTTAGCTGGATTCAGGGATGACCAGCGAATGTGAAAGTCATTATTTAGAAAGGGATGATCCATAGATTACGGCAAACATCTGGATAGAAACAAATACTACTTGGGGTAGTTATCGATGAATGCAACTCTGGATCTTAATTTATAACTCATGATTTAAGATGAAGCTTAGCGACTGGCTTTCTTTCAGTACAATTTTCAATCGTGGTATAGACTCCGATAGTACAGAGTTTCTTAATGCAACCATCTTTGTTGGTTGGGTGTTGATTGTTTGTATATCTTTCGTAATAGTACGTTAGTTTATTAATTTTTCATTGTGCATAGGTTACGTACATGTTTTTTCGTATTATTTGTTATCTTCTCGGCAACGAGTTGTTCTTCTGAGCTTGTTGAAGTTGTCCGCGAAATTGATGAGAAACAATACCAGCTAGCTAAAGGCTATCAGGCTCAGGGACGTGAAGATGAAGCACTCAGTGCTTTTCTCAGAGTTATCGATGCTCGCCGTGATTCGCCAGAGTCTCATTTTGAAGCTGGTTATATTTATTTGCAGAAAATGAAGGACCCAATTAGCGCGATCTATCATTTTAAGTGCTACATACTGCTAAAGCCCGACTCTAATCAGATTGTTCAGGTCGAACAACTCATTGAAACAGCGGAAAAGGAATTTATTCGGCAGTTACCTGCAAGCCCTTACGAGGGACAATTAAAAGGGATTAATATGTTGGATTTAGTGGATGGTTTGAAGAAGGAAAATGAGATCTTAAAACGGGAGTCAGTAGCTGCTAAAAAAAAGGTGAAGCAACTGGAATCCATTTTAGGCAGTGCAGGTCGAATATCAACGGATATGTCAGTCAATATGGAGCCATTAGTCAGCGGCCAACAAGTTTCGTCAGTGGATCGATCTAGTGCTTTGGGCGCAGATTTGCAAATAGATCCTACTGCAGTGCCCCGTGCTTATACAGTTCAATCAGGAGATTCACTTAGCTCAATAAGTCGACAGCTATATGGTACAACTTCTCGTTGGAACGATATCTTTCAAGCCAATAGGGACCGTATTTCTAGTGAGAATGCTCTGCGTGTAGGCCAGGAGCTACGTATTCCATAAATATACGATAGAAAAATGCGTTATTTTGATTCTAATGCTACAATGCCCCTTTGCGCTGAAGCAAAGGCCGTTTGGGAAGAAGCTTCAGAAAATCTGTGGATGAACCCTTCGAGCCCCTATCGAGCAGCGGCACGCATCAAGACGAGGTTGGAAGATGCGCGCAGCCATTTAGCAAGTTTACTTGGAGTAAACTCCGCACGAGTGGTCTTTAATTCTGGAGCTACTGAGGGCAATAATGCAATTTTTGCTTACTGGTCAGCTACCTTGCCGGTGAGTGCCCGTATAGGGATCAGTCCGACAGAGCATCCTAGTGTGATTGAATCGGCAAAGTATTATTTTGGAGAACGAATCGAGTGGCTAGCTTTAAATGCTAGTGGAGCAGTTGCAATAGAGGCGATTGATTTTAAAGCAATGGATGCCATTTCTGTTATGGCGGCAAACCATGAGACAGGCATTTTGAATCCTTGGCAGGACATTGCTAATGCGGCTAGAAATGCTGGGGTCTTATATCATTGCGATGCTTCGCAATGGGTGGGTAAAGGTCGACTTAATAAAATTGGTGATTGCGGATATGTAACCGCGTGTAGCCACAAATTTGGAGGACCGCAGGGAGTCGGCTTCTGGTTGTTGCCAGAAGTTGAGAATAATTTCATATCTTTATACGGTGGAGCCCAAGAATCTAGGCGCCGTGCAGGCACGGAGAACGTTTCTAGCATACTGGCTATGGTCGCTGCTTTAAAGGCTGTAAAATTTGGTAAAGTAGATGGTCGAGACAGTTTGATCGCAGAATTGCCAGAGTTTGAATGCGTTGGTCTAGACGCGCCGCGCTTATGGAATACGGCGTTTTTAATAGCGCCTAAGTTTGCTAGTAGTCGCTGGATTCGTGCACTTGAAGTGCGCGGATTTTTAGTTGGCTCGGGTGCAGCATGCGCGAGCGGTAAGGCTGGCCCATCCACGGTGCTTAAGGCTATGGGTTACTCTCCAAGCGCAATGAGTCGCACTTTGCGTTTAAGTGCTAGTTCAGGGACCACTCTAAAGGATTGGGCTGACTTAGCGAAGGCAATCCGAATCGTTTACAATCAGTTAGAAAGCGAAGCAGCAGCTCAATCACTTACAACGGTAATAGATCTGTAGGACAGGCTCTTTTATGCACTTTCTTAATGTACGATTAGAAAATTTTCGAAATGTAACTTTTGCTGAGCTAAATTTAAATGCTTCTCGCAGTTTTCTTTTGGGTGCGAATGGGCAAGGCAAGTCAAACTTGCTAGAAGCATTGGGATTGGTTACTGCCTGCCGCTCATTTCGGACTCAGCAGATGTCGGCTTTGTGCCGCCATGCAACGGATGGCTATGCCTTAGTTTACAATCTGTATCACGAAAGTTTAGGTGAAACCGTATTAGAAATTCGCTATGGTCCGCTAGAAGGGTACAAAATTACACTAGACGGGGAGCGTATTTCACGTTTAGGGGATTTTATTGGACGCTTTCCTGTAGTACCACTTAGTTCGGGAGATTTAATGCTTTTACGGGGAGCTCCTAGTGAGCGGCGCCGGTTCATCGATCTTACTTTTTCCGCGGTTGACGGTAGTTATTATCAAGCTTTACGCCATTATCACCGCGGTATTACTGGCCGTAATCGACTTTTAAAAAGTGGCGGTAGTACGGCGGAGTTAGTTGCATTTGAGGCAGAGTTAGCGCCTTATGCCTTAGAGATTATATCAAAAAGGAAAAAGGGGGTTGCACGATTTCAGGAAATATTGAATGATGTTTATACGAACATAGCAGAGGCCGATGAGGGAGCGGAAATACTGTACAAGCCCAACTTAACTTCCGATACTATCGATTCTCTACGTACTGCTTTTGAACAAAGTCGAACTCGCGATCAAGTAATAGGCTCCACGCAGCGTGGTCCACAAAGAGACGATTTAGTTTTTAATTTGCATTCAAATGGTGCCAAAGAGTACGCTTCGGATGGTCAGCAACGCGGATTTTGTATCGCATTACGTATTGCACAAGCACGCATTTTTGAGCAAAGCCTAGGAGTTTCTCCCGTATTACTTGCAGATGACGTACTTGGCGAGTTGGACTGCCAGCGCAAGGCTGGCTTTTGGCGTTCGAGTCCGAAAGAACGACAAATAATCGCAAGTGGAACCGAATTGCCAGACGTAAGTGAGTCGTGGTCTGTATGGGATGTCTTAGACGGTGCTTTTCGGATGCGGTAATTCAAGTTCCTCTACAAGTTCCAGATTTCCACTAGGCGCACAATTGGCACGAATTCCTACAAAGCTATCACTACATTTATCGAAGTAGGGCCATAGCAACATACGGTCAGTTTTTGGGATACTTAGAGATTCGATTTCACTACGGCTAAAGAACGCGAAGGTTCCTTCGTCAATCTTTTCGGGTAACTTTTGAATTTTTTTCTTACAGTCGAATAGAAACATTAACCAATGACCAGTACCTTCATAGCTTTTTTCGCTGATGTACCCAAAACAGTGTAGGTCCGAATCTACTAAGCTTAGCCCAATCTCTTCCTTCGTTTCTCGACGCGCACATTCGTAAGGTGACTCGCCTTGATGCATTTCAAGCTTGCCGCCTATAGGACTCCAGCATCCTTTATTAGGGGCCTTGTTACGCCTGATAAGTAGGTGTTCGTTAAAATTGTTTTGAACAAACACTAAAACACTTATTTTGAAAGGTAATGCAATCGACATAATATTCTGAAATGATTAATTCATCTTTAAGGGGCAACTAATATTGAGATTAAGTAATGGTGCGCGATTAGAAATACTTTAAAATATTTATAAATTTATAACATATTTATAAGGCAAATAAACAATTAGTGGTTGCTTCAACGCCAGCATAGACCTAAGTCCTAGGGTCGTTGTTATATTTAGCAACAGATGATTCTGTTTCCCTAGTATGTTTAAAATATTACTCTCTATTATTTTCGCGCTTCTTATTAGCCTGCACACTCTAGTTGCGCAAGATGCAGTAACCGTTGAGCGAGTTAAATTTGACTCGCTCGATGATGATTGGATGCAGATGGAGATTGAACTTTTTTGTAATGGTAACATGTCGCCTGATGCAAGAGACCCAGACTTTGTTGAAAAAATTACTATTAAACCACTAATTGCATATTCGATGGGTGGAAGAGAATTCCAGTTTTATTCTGCTTCTGTAGAAGTTATGATTATGGAAGTTCGCGATAAAAGTAGTGTTTATTTTTACATGCCTGGGCTTGTCGTTGAGCGAGATGAGTTGGCAGCTAGGCCAGAATATTATTATATAGAAGTTAGCGTTGGCGGAGTAATTCAAGACCCCGGAGATGCTGGCGAGGCGCTAAGCAGCTCAATACGCGATCTTGATATGCTTAAGAAAATGCAATCAAGGGCAGAGGCTCAGTCGCAATTAATCAACAATGAGGGCCTCTTATTACCTGCTTATTATGCTCCAGAAGAATATACTTCAGGTGCGCGCAATCAGCCTGTTTATATTCGCTGGGAGTCAAAACCTTAGAGGATACAATTAGTTTTTTAAATGAGCCATAAATCGAATAGATTAATTATAAATTGCGGTGCTACTCGAGTCACTGCCGCATCCGTCTGTGTTGAGGGTACACAATTGTCTATTAATAATGTATATTCAGAAGATTTAGAGTATGACTATTCTGTAGAAAGCGCTTGGTTAGATGCGTTCACAGTTGCGCTCAAATTACTAACTGTTAGGCACAAACTATCCGGACCAGCGACTGTTATTATTCCAGGTGATCAACTGCTAACAAAGACCATTCGCATTCCGCAAGTAGCAAAGGATAAACGTAAGCAAATTATTGCTTTTGAAGCCCAGCAAAGTATACCGTATGCATTAGATGAAGTTGTTTGGGATAGCCAAATAGTAGGCGATGATGGCATTGAGACAGAGGTGCTATTTATTGCCTGCAAGGCAGATACAATTTATGATCTTTGTAATAGCATTTCTGGATTAGGTCTACAAGTGGAAGCAGTTAGCGCTGCTACCATTTTAGATTATAATTCGCTGCAATATACTGAAGGTGAACTTAACCAGGATTTTTTATCGGTTAATATCGGCGCTCGCTCAACTAATTTACTTTTTGCTAATGCGAATGGATTCTTCGCTCGTAATATTGCCCTTGGAGGAAACACACTTACTCAGAGCATTGCCGATGGCTTAGGGATCAAGTTCACTCAAGCGGAGGCACTCAAGCTTAAGCTTCTTGAGAGTGATTACACGGATGCTGATGATTCGACTACAAAACTCTTAAGAGATTGTTGCGACGCATTTGTTCAGCGAATGCGTCAAGAGATCACTCGCTCAATTGTCAATTATAGGCGTCAGAAAAATGCACCTGCCCCTTCAACTATACTTCTTAATGGGGGAGCTTCTCAGTTGCCTAGTTTAGCGAAGCAGTTGCAAGCTATGCAACAGACGGGTGTTCGCAATTATGAACCATTAAAATCTGTCGTTTCGGGCCCCGAGATATCCGAGAATGCCGAAGCGTTTCTACCGCAAGCTAGTGAAGTTATTGGTGAAGCAGTGAGCGCAATCATTGCTTATCCTGCAGCGGTAAATTTACTGCCAGAAGCTGTGAAGGCGAAGATGCGATTTGCTGCAAAAAAACCTTTCTTACTAACGGCAGCTTTATGCTTTGCATTGGCTCCTTGGCCGATCGCGATGAGTTACAAAAAAGCTACCGCAACTTATCTTCAGCAGGCGGAAAGTTACAATACCATTGTAGCGCCGCTATCTTCGTACAAATCGACTTTGTATAAATTGTCAGAGTCTGCGAAAAAGTTTCAAGACGACATTCGTCGAGTAGAAGGACTCATTCAGTCCAAGGCTAATTGGATACAGTTTTGCGCAGATTTGCAACTAAGTTTAACTGAAGTTGAAGATGTTTGGCTCGATGAGCTTAGTGTTGTCCGCGCTCAACAAATCCGGCAGTCCGAGAAAGTAGATTCAAACTACTCTATCACTTTGTCTGGTGAAATGCTTGTACGCGAATCAATTGATGATCGAGCAGGTGGGGTTGACCGTGCTTTATTGACTCGTCGGATTAAACAGTTGCAGTCGAGTTTCATTTCTTCGGAGTTTGTTACTGAAGCCAAGCAACCAGTGATTCGCTGGACTAAATTAAATAACGGCTTAAATGTATTACCTTTCTCTATTAATTTAAGCGTCGACACGACTAAACCGCTCTAAGCTGATGTCAGTTGTTAAGAATAACCTAATTTTTTGTACGCTTTTAATAGTAGCTGGTTTGCTATCGATTGCAGGCTTATTTATTGCTTTTAATTCTTCAGGGCATTTAGCAGAAGCACAGAAAAAGTTAATCGATATTCGTTCACAACTAAAGGTCTTGCAGCAATTATCGCCGGCACCTTCAGCTAATAATATATTAATTGCCAAGCGTAATGTGGAGGAATTAGAGCATGCCCTGCGTGATATTCATAAAGACCTGCAGCGCGGTTCAAAAATGTTACTTTCTAATGATGGGGTTAGCGTAATGGCTGGCATTCAACAGTTTATCAGCGAGTCACGCCAAAAGGCGATCAATCATGAGCGCTTCAGAATGGTCGAGCAAGATACTGTTTCAATGCCAATTGCAATAACGGACGATTTTGCATTTGGTTTTGAGGATTATGCTCTGGAAGCCACAATGCCTGATTCTGCTTCCGCAATATTATTTTTAGATAAGCAACGCCAAATATTAGAATATGTTATCAATCTTGTTATAGCATCAAATCCGCACAGTATAGATTCTGTTGAGCGTGAATATATCGAAGCTGCCATTAATGGTAAAAATCAACCGAAATCTTATCGTATCGATCCTGCAACTTCCGCGCGGGTGAAGGGAGCGATTAACACGCTTGCATTTAAGATAACTTTCAGTGGATATTCCAGGTCACTAAGGAATTTTTTAAATGCACTGTCTTCCTTTGATTTGCCCATTGTCGTGCGTAGCTTAGGGGTTACGCGACCAGAGGCTACGGATCAAAACAAGACACCTCAAAAAAATTCAATAGAAGAAATTTTTGGTAATTTTGGCGGAAACTCCTCAGCTTCGCTTGAACCAAAAAATGAAAAAACTCCAATTGTATCTGAAAATATATCACGTTTCACTCTAGAACTTGAGTTTATAGAAACTATGCAGGATCAGGAATCAAGCATTAGAGGGTTGGGAGGTATAAATGCGCTTTAGTTTAATGAGTAATTATTACGATAAGATTCTTTTAATATTGGGATTGATTTCGCTAACTATGAGCGCGGTAGTTGCCACAATTTTTATTTCTGCTGCAGACGTTGAGTCCTCTGCTGCGTTGATTGGCAAATCTTTGCAGGGTGAGAATTTTAAGCAACTGCCTATCCCACAGATACAGCCCAATGTTGCTAGTTGGCCTGAGGCACCTAAACAAAGTACAGGTTGGGTATATGATGTATTTACTCCGCCGCAGATTTTTCTCGATGATGAAGGAAATTTTACAATCAAGCCACCGTATGAAGATGCAGCTATAGTTCAGCCTTTCGGCCTTTACCTAGCTAAGTTAGAGCGACCATTATATCGTATTCAGATGGATGGATACATTGAAGAAGACTATAACGATGCGTCTAAAACACTATTACTTTTTCATGACATTGAATCAGGAGGCAGTGTCCGTGCTCGGATTGGCGCTACTGTTGATTCTTCAGCATTTAAGGTGGTCAGCTTCGATGTTTCCAGAGAGTTTGGAGAGGATGGAAGCCTAACTAAGACTGCCATTGTACAAATCATGGATCTTCGCACCGGTGACACTAAAACTCTTACTCCTGGCGAAGCTCTTTATGCTGAAGGAATAGACATTGAGCTTCGCTCGCGCGAGGATCAAACAGTTCAAGTGTTCCCAACGTTTGAGGGTCAAGAATTTTCTACATCTTTAGGAGAGTATAAAGTTGAGGCGATTAATCTTGATGCGCGCACCATTACAGTGAAAAAAATACCTACAGGCGATGAGGATGAATATAGGGTAGAGACTTTATTGCTTGAGAATTCTTTCGAATCAATCGAGACTATTACAAATCCAAATACAGCCCCTGCTACTATAACCGACAGCTTCGAATCGTTCTTTCAATGATCACTTTCTAGAAAATTTAATACAAAAATTGCACAATTGCCAAACTTGACCATGAAAAATCTTAATTTACGCTCCCACATAATTACTTTTTGTGCATTAGCTACCTGTTCATTAACTATTGCTTCTCTTATTTTGCCATTGCCGGCAATAGGGCAGAGCACGCCGAGTAAAATTCGATTATTGGCAGATACGCTTCGCGCGCGTGACTCAGGCGACTTGACTGCTGCTAAATTAAACGCCGAGGAATTGATCAAACTTGCTCCCAACGACGCTAATGTACAACGTCTACTCGCTTCTATTAATGACGCATTAGATGCAACTGGATCTCAAGTGATATATGGTCTAGCTTCCGCTGAGCCAATTAATCAAATGACTGATGCAGTAGACCAAGACCCAATGGCTGCCAGCGAGAGTCTAATTGCATCATTAGAAGCAGAGCAGGATGCGAAGATAGATGCTGCGGAGACTGCAATAGAAGAGGCAGAGAAACTAGCTGAACTAGGGGCGTATGCTGAAGCAAATGCAACCTTAAGTGCTTCTGCTGCCACACTTTCGTTGAATGCCGGTACAGTCGATATCATCGAAGAATTAAGTGCGGCTAAAGCAGATGTTATATTGGCAGAAGCTTTGGCACAAGCGGATTCAGGTGATCTAAAGCAAGCCGAAGCAAGCTTAGAGGCTTACGCCACGGCAGGGGGCGATTCACGAGAGGCAACTAAATTGCTTGCGAAGTTAGAGAGCAGTATATCCGACCCTGATTCATTGGACATTAATGTGATTAGCCCTGAATTTGTTAAAAACAGGAAATATATCCGTGAGCTAATGGCACGGGGTCGTCGACAATTCATTGATGCAGACTACGAAGGTGCAGCAGCAACTTTTAAAGAGGTTGAAGCGCGTGACGCTAATAATGCCGCAGCCAAGCTCTTTTCTAAACGAATAGCACTTGTACTAGGAGCTGTCCACAGTGAGAACCTTTACAAGACCCGCCAACAGATGATTACCGAGGTCGACCAACAATGGGAGCGCCCTAAGGTCTATGATTACGATGAGGGCGTTGTGGGCAAAAGTGCAGGTCCTAGCGCAGTCCAGCAGAAGTTAACGACTATTATTATTCCGCAAGTCAACTTCTCTAACATGGAACTTACTAGGGTGATCGAAACACTTTCTGAATTATCCTTGGAGTATGATGCGGAGCGCACAGGTGTTAATATCGTGCCTCTTTTTAATCCGAATGATAGTAATCCACGGGTCAATATTAGTTTACGTAATCTTAGCTTAGATCGAATTTTACAATTTGTTACTCAGCAGGTGAACTTCACCTATGAAGTGGGCATTGATGCAATAACAGTAGCGCCTAGTTTTGGTCAGGCTGGTGCGCAAAGCACAATCACTGAATTCTTTCCAATCTCTGCTGGGACAGTGATCCGCTTGACTGGATTTGGTGACGGGGGGGGTATGTCTTCTGGTCCGGTTGATCCATTTGCACCAGTAAGCGTTTCTAGTGGACCCTCGTCCGATGATAAGACCGATGCGCTACAAGCGTTTTTTCAGCGAGCAGGTGTTAACTTTGAATTGCCAGGAGCTAGTTTAGCTTTTGACGGAGAGCAATTAATTGTCACCCAAAGTCGTCAAAACTTAGATCGTATGCGTACCATCTTGAGAAATTACAGCGAGGTAAAGCAGGTTGAGATTGAGGCCAAATTCTTAGAAGTTGCACAAAACGATCTAGACGAGCTCGGCTTTAATTGGACTTTTCGGGACGGGCCAGTCCCTCAGTTTGATGAGAATTTATTCCCAGTCACAGATAATAACGGTAACCAAGTAAATAATTACGAGCGCAATGCTATTACTGCAGGTCGTACTTTAAATGATGCTTTTGCTACAAATTCTTCTGCTTCTACTATTCAGATTACTGGATTAGATCCGATAATTAGCGCACCGCCGCAAATTGCTTCACGAATTGATTTAGCAGAAACAGCAGGTAGTTTTTTTACTGCTAATGGATGGACACTAGATGGCATGGATGTAACTATGGCTATGCGGGCACTGTCTCGAAAAACCGGAACGGATTTAATGAGTGCTCCAAAGGTTACGGTTCTGTCTGGTAAACGAGCTACCATTACTGTTGCACAAGAACTTCGTTATCCCGAAAGCTATGGAGATATTGAGTCAACTGCGTCGTCCGGTAGAGGAAGTGGCGGGGAAAATTCATCATCTGGAGCCGCTATCTCGATTACGGCGGGCACGCCTGAAGACTTTGTTACCCGCAATGTCGGCGTAGAGCTTGCAGTAACACCTAATGTTGAGAATGACGATACTATCAGTTTAACTTTAGAGCCACGCGTGACTGAATTTGAGGGTTTTGTTGAATATGGCGGACCAAGTATTGCAACAACTGGAGGGACTACAGTTACTGTACCTGCTGGTTTTTATCAGCCTATTTTCTCTACGCGCGAAGTCTCAACAGAGGTTACCGTATTTGATGGAGCAACTGTAGTTTTAGGAGGATTAACCCGCGATGAAGTGAAGACAGTTAATGATAGTGTACCCATCTTAGGTGATATTCCAGGAGTTGGTCGCTTGTTCCGTTCTGAGGGAGAAACCCGTCAAAAAAGAAATCTGCTCATTTTTGTGACTGCGAATTTAGTGAGTCCAGGTGGCTCTCCAGCTCGTCAGAGCTACCCTAATGTAAGAGCTAACTCAATGTTCCAAAATCCAACAATTATGACACCTTCAGGCACCGCAAATCGCACCGTTGCCGACGATGTGTCAGAGTAGTTAGAGTTATGGTATTTAAAAGTTAATTATACATTTTATTCAATTCTTAGAAAAAACACTTACATACATAGCTTGCGTAACTTACTTTAATATAAAAATGATTTTAGTCCTACGAATTTCAAGAATGACTGCTTGTGTTAATTATTTGGCAGTAATTTTTGCTTTATTGTGGATTGGTCTTAGCGCCACGCTATGCGCTGAGAGTAGAACGACTGAAGTAAAGTTAAAGCATGTCGATAATGATGACGCCAGAAATGTGACGATAGATCTCTCAGCTAGTGTTAGTAATCAATCAGTTTCATTATCGCTAGGTGAAAAGTTTAGCTACACCTTGAAAGGTGCTCAATCGACTCAAGGGTTTTCTGTGCAAGGAATGCCTTATTGGATGCACCGTGCTGGAGATTGCCTAGTTGGTCAGGCAATAAAATCTGGCAATTATTCTGTAAAAATTCATGCGATCTCGCAATCTGGGGTTAGCGCACCATGCATTCTCAACATTTTTGTGCAGGCTGCATCCAGCTTAAATTAATATTTTCTTATTAATGAAAAAATTATTTCGTTATTTTCTTACTTTCGTTATTTTCGGCAGCGGTTATGCATTGGCCCAAGCTCCAGTCATCAATAGTGCTCCAACTGCATCCGCAACTCTTGGGGTACCCTTTAGTTATGAGATTACAACAGTTGGTGACGATGCGCTTGTTTATGGAGTTGCTGGCTCGCTGCCGGAGGGCGTAACGCGCAGTGGTGCTATTTTGTCAGGAACTCCAAAAGTATCGGGCAACTTTACGATTACTCTAAGCGCAACGAATGCAAGCGGATCTGGTACCTTAGAGCTACTACTAGCAGTTACGAATCCTTTACCTAATATTACTTCAGATGTATCTGCGCAGGCGCAGGTTGGTAGCTCTTTTTCATATCAGATTACCACAGAATATGCATCTACTAGCTATAGTGCCGTTGGCATAGCTCAGATAGGGGGTCTCACGTTGGATGCAACCACTGGTATTATCAGTGGAGAGCCGATAAATGACGGAAATTTTGATGTTTTATTAATAGCTAATAATAGTGCAGGTCAATCTACAGCATTACTTAATATAGTTGTGTTTCCTGCGCAGGCTTCAGGAGGGGAGCCCACAATCGAGATTCTATCGCCTACAGGAGGCAGTAGTTTTGAGGGTAATATAAATCAAATATTTGTATCTGCAGTCATTACTCCTTCTGCTGTAGGAGAAGTGATCGAAAATGTTTACGTTCAGTGGTTGAATCCACCGGATTTGCCAAATAGTGGTCTGCCACGGCCGCCTATTACATTAGGTGCATTGTCCCTAGCTTCATCAGATGGCTCTACATTTACCTACGAGGGAAATGTAAATATTGGATTTAACCCCGATGACCGTGAACTTGGTGGAGGACTTATTGAGCTTGGAGTTTTTGCTTACCAGTCGAATGCTACGACCGCAGGATCTATTAGTGTAGATTTTAATATTGCCCCCATCATTGAATATCTCTTCCCGCAAGAGAACATACCGTTAGGACCGATAAAACCCGGCGATGTTTTTGCAAGTATTCGTGTTAATACCAACGACCTGTCGTTTGTTACTACTAATGCTCGTATCGTGGGAACTAGTTTAATTTATAGTGCTACAGGAGCTCCAAGCTTAAATGGTATCTACAATTTTTCGTCCAATACTTCAATAGACTTTCCTGGCATATATGAAATTGAAGTAACTGCAACCGATACAAGAAATAATTTGGATACCAGTCTAGTTAGATCAATTCTCATTTCTGAAGATCTATCAGGACCAGTTGCGGTATTAAATTCGCCTACTCCTGGCTTTGTAAATGAAGTATTTTCACCTGCTACTATTCGTATTGTTGAGACAAACAGATCGATAATAAGGTCAAATGGTGCGTTTGCTGGATATGATGTCGATTACGATACAGAGCTGATCACTTCCGGACAGGGATATTTCCCGCGTGATGCTAACGATATATCACTCGTTGGAAGTGGAGTTGAATTTTCTGGATCACAACGATCATTAAGAGTCACAGATCTCGGTACTACTAATGGACGAATTTCATCGGTACAAACGATTACAATT
>JAKVCN010000110.1 GCA_022448585.1 Puniceicoccaceae bacterium
ATACATTAGGATTAGACCAGTTTGGCTGTGCGTCAGTAGTAAGAACTGGAGCGAACATGAGCACTAAAACTGCTAATAAAATATGCATAGCCTCACATTATTTAGATCTCGCCACGGCGGCTCTCGAGCGTGCCACGTATCTCCTGCATACGTGCTTTAGATAGCGGGTAAAGAGTGTTGAATGCAATCGCTAGAAGCAAGCAGAGTACAGGTAGACCAATTAGCAGTAGGCGCATTTTCAAGAGGGTGCCATCTGGTTGGTCTCCGCCTAAATCTTTACTAAAATGCGTCCAGGCAAGGAGAATGCCAGATGCTCCAAAGGCAAGTGAACTACCCGCTTTCATTATCCAACCACTAATTGCGCTAAATACACCTTCGCGACGATTACCATTTTTAAACTCATCGTAGTCGCAATAATCACCAAGCATGGAGAGAAAAATTGCCCAAAATACAGTATATGCAGGAGCGAAAAAGAAGGGGTCTATAAAAAGCAGTTCAGGGATGCCTTTATTGTAAGTAAACCAGCGGGCAAGACTGCCAAGTAAGGCGAGACTTAGAGATAGTAAGATCAACTTTTTCTTCTCTACCTTTACTAAGTAGCGAGATATCACCGCAAGCATGACAATGCCGAGTACTTGCAGGATATTTTGTGATATAGCAAAGTAGCGTGAGCCTCCAGCAATGTTACCATCCCAAACGTAGAACATATTTACGTAGAGCCCAAAAGTGGCTACCAGTAAAATACTGCACAATAGGAAAACACCGATACCGTGTAACAGTAGGAAAGCAGGATCTTTTACTAAACTAAGAAAGCTCGGTAGCAGCTTTACTTTCTCTTGTTGCAGGGCGACCTTATGGTAGCGTTCTTGGGGGAAGCGGGCACAAATAATTCCTGAAACAAGTATGAGCACACTGGAGAGTGCAGCTAAGGTACGGATACCAGTGACTGGATCATTGAACAGTTGGCTTTGAGAAAGTGGGAATATCCAAGGCAACATAAACATGAAAAGCTTATTAAAAAACGCAGAGTAAACGCGAATATTCGTCCGCTCTTCGTAGTCGGGAGTCATTTCAGTCGCCAGTGCGCGAAAAGGTACAGAGTAGATTGTGTAGGTCGTAAAAAAGATGAGAGCAAGGCAGATAAAATAGATTGATTTTGTTTGCTCGGTCCAATCTGGAGATGCCATCCAAATTAGCGGGTAGGCAATCGCCATCAAGATACTACCTAAAAGTAAGAAGGGTTTGCGGCGCCCATGCGCTCCGCGCCAATTATCGCTAATCCACCCCATAATCGGATCGGTGACCGAGTCCCAGATCCTCATTAACATTAAAACAATACCGATCGTCGCCGGGCTAAGTCCTAAAATAATATTGTAAACGGGCGTGGCGATATCATTGACACCATTTTCTCCGTAGCGGTTTGCAAATTCACCACTGCCAAATGCGAGCTTTTCCTTTACTGATACCTTGCCTTTAGTTGGGTTTGTATCTTTGGCCTGTGACCGATTATTTTCGTCAGGCTGTTGATATTTTTTAAAGAGACTCATAGTTAATAGAGGGTATTAATGGATAGGTTTGTAGCGTTAATTATTTTTAAGTAAGAGCAGCTAGGTATTTTTTATGAATTAAACTTTCGGCGTGGCTAATGAAGTTTCGGAGCAAGCGATTGGCGACCGAGTCGCGGCCAATTTTAGTGCGTAAGATGAGTGAACTCAGTATAATGTGTCCTTCGCCATAACTTTTTATGGCAATATCTGTGCCATGCCATAGATCCTCACCACCTAAATAGTTACGCTTGTTTACCTTGTCTTCATCTTCGGGACGAAACCATGTGATAGTTTGCGCGGGAGCATCCTCTGCTTCGAGCTGATAAAAACTTTCTGCTGGCGCTACCTCATGGTAGGGTTCGTCCATCATGCAATCTTGTGGAAGCCCATTAAAAATAGGGTGCTTTTTGGCTACATGCATACTGGATTCCCAAAAAGAAAAAGAAGGTCGAGCCGTCAATTGATAAGGAAAGTAACCAGAGGTGAGTAGTTTATTTTTTTCGACAGGAATACTCATACTTGCCTCATATTCTTTTAGCATAAAAGGTGACGCACGCTTAGCGGGTGGTTCAATAAATATTGCCGCGCCAGAATCGTCTTTTATGTGTGTCATCGCTTTCGCTACTTGAGCGAGATGGTCTTTTGAGCTGACATCTTCTGCGGCGAAGAGCAGCACGATAGGTTCAGCACAGTCATCCCATTCGAGTAGGTTGGTATATTTGTAGCCATTATCAGCTAGCCACGTGGAAATACTTGCATCTGGATCGTAGACTACCAAGCGCTGTATCTGCTCTATTGGTGACTCTGCAACCACGTAAACTTCGACTTCGATGGTGGTAGGCTTCACTACGTTAGTATCAATGATTTTCACCTCTATTTGATTGTATCCAGGATGTAGTAGATCGCTTGGTATTGTAACTTGCGCACGTATAAAATTAGGTCCTTTGCTCCAATTTATATCGCTTACAGTACGCGTCACTTGCTGGTTTATTAACTGTATACATTTTGGAGGTGGTGTTTGAGCGTTACGCCATACCAAGTTGCAAGTTATAGGCACCCCGTGGTCTTCGTTACGCTGAAGCGGGAAGCAGAATAAATCGGATTGTGCGTTAGCTGCTGCAATCGAGTGATAGGCAGCTTTGGGTCGTTGCCAATTGTCGATTAATCCAGCTCCTAGAATCCAGTCACCATCGGTAAAGGCATGTATACAATATCCTGAAACATTTTCATTAGCTAAGAGAGCTTCAACTTGGCGACGATTACCACGAGCCTGTACCGCTTGGGATGCGCGGCAAAAACTATCAACGTCTGGAAATGCACTTGTGAGTGCGCAGGCCTCCAGAGCACTGCGCAGATCATCGAGTATTTTATGGTGGTGGCGATAGGCAGGTAGAAGTGGATTTCCATGTTTTTTGAATAAGCTACAATTAGCTTCTATTTCAGGTAAGCCGCCAAAGCCAAATTCCGATACGAATAAGCCAGCACCTGCTTGAATAAGGGTATTGCCTTCCTTGAGATCGGAGCTGCCTAAGTTTTGATAGAGCTTCCAATGTTTTTCAGATACTGGAGCACGCACATAGCTATGTAATTCACTAAGGGATGTACGTTCTTTTGAGTGAGGTAGATAGAAATGTGCACCATCTGCCCA
>JAKVCN010000111.1 GCA_022448585.1 Puniceicoccaceae bacterium
GGTGCATGCGTTTGATACGATACATTACAGGGTCGCGCATATTCATATTTGGGTGCGACATGTCGATCTTTGCACGCAGCACCTTAGTACCGTCCTCGAATTCACCGGCGCGCATACGCATAAACAGATCGATACTTTCGGACGCTGGTCGATCACGAAAAGGACTATTCGTACCAGCAGACTTCAGACTTCCACGGTACTTGCGCATATCTTCAGCGCTTAATTCATCCACATACGCATGGCCTTGTTCGATCAGTTGACACGCCCAATCAAACAGTTGTTCGAAATAATCACTAGCAAAGCAAACTTTTGCCCAATCGTAACCGAGCCACTTAATGTCCTCTTTGATAGCCTGGACAAATTCATCACTTTCTTTTTCAGGATTCGTATCATCAAAGCGTAGGTTACACTGACCACCAAACTCTGCGGCAATTTCAAAATTTAAACAGATCGCTTTCGCATGACCAATTTGCAGATAACCATTAGGCTCGGGCGGGAAGCGTGTCTGTACCTGCCCATCATATTTACCTGCGGCTACATCGGCAGACACCATTTGACGGATAAAATCTAAGGGCTTTTCTTTCGTTTCTGTCATGTCTAAGAGACTTTTATTTAAGACCGTGCACAAGTACTTGCGCAACCTAATAGCTTCGATTAGGCAAGAAATGCTTGGAGTCGACGAACCACTCTAGCTCGACCTAAGACCTCAAGCATTGGCATGAGGTCTGGACCACCACTTTGTCCACTTAGCGCAAAGCGAAGCGCCGGAAAATAGGAAAATACCTTCACCCCTTGGCTCTCCGAATAGTCTTGAAGCGCTTCGTATATTGCATCTGCAGTAAAACAATCGTGCGCCTTTAGAAGTGTTAAAATAGGAGTAAGTATTACTTTAGGGTCGGACTTTTTAGAGATTTTAGCGGCAGTCTTTTCATCCATCAGATAAGAGTCCGTGAAAAAGTAACGACATAATTCAGGTAAGCTTTCAAGTGAGCGTGCCTTAGGTTGGCAAAGCCTAAGTACAGCTTGTAAATAGTCCTCCTCCACGGTGGCATCAATTGTACCAGCTTCAATTAGGAAAGGAGCCGCTAAAAAGGCAAAGCTCTCTACGTTCAGCGCGCGCAAGTATTCGGTATTTAATGCGCTTAGTTTTTGTTCATCGAAGCGTGCATTTCCTTTATTTATTCCAGGAAAATCAAATAGTTCAATTATTTCTTCAATCTCCATTTTTTCACTCTCACGATCATCTTTTGGGTTCCACCCGAGTAGCGATATATAATTACGAACAGCTGCTGGTAGAAACCCGCGCGACTCATAGTCTTCAATCAGTGCCCCTTGGTCACGCTTGCTCATCTTACCAGGACCGGATTGCTTTAAGATTAATGGTATATGGGCAAAAACTGGAGGATCTACTCCGAAGGCCCGAAAGAGCTCAACATGCTTACTTGTATTCGAAAGATGATCCTCCCCACGAATTACATGCGTGATACCCATCGAAATATCGTCGACTACATTGACCAAGTGGAATACAGGGTTACCGTCTTTGCGCACCAGCACAAAATCCAGCTCTTCGCTTCGCTCTACTTTACCACGGACGGCATCTTGTATTACTACCGGTGCTGCTCGCACCTTTTCGACTTCTGCCTTCTTGTACTCATCGTACTGTGTGTAGCGCTCACCCTCTAGCTTAAACCATACAGCACCGTCTTTTTCGTATGTACGACCTGCCTCGATAAGTTGCTTTAAATAAGTAGTATATATTTGTTGGCGCTGACTTTGGAAATAAGGCCCACAGTCACCTCCAGCATCCGGACCTTCGTCCCAATCAAGACCTAGCCAGCGCATACCATCCATTAGTACTCGTAAAGCCTCATTTGTGTTACGCTCTTTATCAGTATCTTCTATGCGCAATATGAACTTGCCGCCAGTATGCCGAGCATAAAGCCAATTAAATAGTGCAGTGCGAGCACTGCCTATATGAAAAAACCCTGTAGGGCTCGGTGCAAATCGTACACGAACATTAGACATAATCGACGCGACTCAAACAACCCCTATAATGGAGTCAACTCAGATTACAAATATGTCCCAAAAGCGGCTGCTACATATATTAACGTATAAAGTGCAGTATATTATTTAAAATACCCTATTTTTTTAATTAATACACTTGGATTTATGCATCATTTATGTGTAATATGTCTGTTTATAAAAGTACTATACTCAATTTATTACTTCCAAAAAACACACTGAATGTAATCGTTGAGGATAGCCATTGGGCTATTGAAAGCTCGTATATTAATAACCATACTCCAAACAGTTATTTATGCCTCATAAAAACTCTAATTTCGCCCCTATTATTTTACTAACAGCTCTGCTTTCGCTGTGCTGCATAATTACCTCTCTATATGGTGATGATATTTCAAATGAACGAGACCTGCTCTTGGAGAGCTTCCAACAAAAGCTTGCTGCAAGTGATACAACAGATGGCATAAAAGGCCTGCAGCAGCGCAGCGCATTAGCCGATCGCTTCCAACAAAAGCTATCTGCTGGTGAAGAAGCGGATATCTCTGAAGTTACACAGCAGCGTACATCCATCGCACAACGATTTCAACAAAGCCTAGCCACCACTGAAGCGGAAACTAGCATAGAAAAAGTAGCAGAAGAGACTGCGCCCGAAGAAACTCCAATCAAATTAACTCTTTCGGATGAAAGTATAGAAGCAGTTGTTGCAGAGCCTGTAGTAATTACTGCACCTGAAAAAACCAAAGTAGAAGTAGCTACAGACATTGTAGTTACAGCCCCTGAAGAAGCTACTATAGAGGTAGCTGCACAAACTGAATTGTCTACTGCTGCTGAAGAAACTACCGAAGAGGTAGCGACAGAGATTGTATTAACTCTCCCAGAAGAAAGTATAGACGAGAAAGAAGAAATCGTCAGTGCAGAAACTGAACTTAGTGAACTAACTGTATCCAACACTAGTAGCTTAAGTTCGGATGACGATGACGAGATGGTCTACTTACTCGATGACTTTGTCGTCTCCGCAGAGGATGACCAAGGCTACTACTCTGCTAACACTCTTGCTGGCACTCGCACCA
>JAKVCN010000112.1 GCA_022448585.1 Puniceicoccaceae bacterium
CCTGGGACTACATCATGGCGGCGTTTTTGCTCCGGAGAATAGCGTTCCAAATACTGGATTGGTAAAGGGCGAGGGCCCACTAGGCTCATGTCTCCCTTGAGTACATTCCATAGCTCGGGAATTTCATCTAGGCTACTGTTTCGTAAAAAATGACCCCACCTAGTAATACGCTTAGCATCCGCTTCTTGACCCAAATGCATTGTGCGAAACTTAAAAATTCTAAAGGGTCGCCCATGGTATCCTCCGCGCTTTTGGCTAAAAAATACTGGCCTGCCAAAAATAATTAATTGTAAGGCGCACAGCCCTACAATAGCAGGGGCTAGCAGAATAATAAGACTAATGGATACTATTATGTCTATAAAACGCTTCATTCAATTCGCAAAAGCTATGATTATATATTAACGTATGTCTACATCACAATAACTACAGCTTATACATTTAAGTCAGTTCTTGCATCGATTCAAAAAAAAGATTTCTGATCATTATGAAAAACGACACATTAACAGCACAGAAGTATCAACTAAACGCTAGCGAACGCACATTTCCACCTTTTAGTTTAACAAATTTACTAACAACTTGCTTCGGCAATGGTAGTGGGGAGCGAGTTTGTGTACTTATTGATTTACCAAACCCGCCCGACATTAAAGAGTTTCGGTTTTTGGGCGATCCTACTTTATCGATTCAAAATTATGGCTATGAAGTCTTTTACAAAGGTTTTAAGTCAGGCGTCCTAGAGGAGATGAACTGGAAGGGTGGAGAAATTTTCGCGTACAAGGAAACCGGTGGTAGTAACCTCGATATGGAAGATGTATGTTTTAATCCGACCGGTGAGCAGCTCAGCCTCGATAAGGATATTTATACGCAATACGACATTATCCTAGTGGTGTCCACATTCTCAGCAACGGCGCCGCTCACTGCTAAATGCAAAGAGTTTGGTTTCCGTGGCGCAACACTCCATGGCTTAAACCAAATCATTTTGGATACAGGATTGTCTGTAGATTATGATTATGTAAGTGAGGATGCTGAAAAGTTGCGCCGTGGGCTAACTTGCGCCGATCGCTTTGAAATTGATTTCGAAGTGGAGGGATCTTCTTACACATTAGCACTGCACACAAATGGTCAAGAGGCACAGAAAAGCCACGGCCTATGCCCTCCAGGCAAGCCAGATGTAGCTAATCTACCTGCGGGCGAGGTTTACTTTGTTCCCGACAGTGCGGATGGCGTATTTCCCTTTAAATATGATGAAAGCACGATAGGGTTATTGCACGTAAAAGACGGCAAGATTTTTAAATCACAGTTTGTGTATGGAGACTATGCTGAGATTGAAGCGCATAATGCTAGACTCGCCGATGATCCCATGATCGGGGCTATCGGTGAATTAGGGTTTGGTACTCAGGTACTGCCTTTTTCTGGTAGAGATATACAAGATGAGAAGATTCTTGGCACTATACATGTAGCTACTGGCCGAGATGATCACCTTGGAGGAAATATCACTCCAGACCTTTTTAAAGAGCATATTAATGCGTCGCATGATGATGTACTGTACGCTCCTCATAAAACTCCTGAGATTCGTTTGCAGCAAGCGCGTATGTTCAAACAAGGCAAGTCGACAGTACTCATCGAGAATTATAAGCCGGCAGCATTTATGGTGGATTGCCTCGAGTCTGAACTCTCTACCGATGCTTGAGTAGAAGTAGGCGCTAGCCAAGCGGCAGCCAAGATTTTATCTTATCTGCTGCTGCATGAAACCCGCACCATTTTGAATCCTTACGAATCAGATGAGCTCTTACACCAATATATGGTGTTTCATTACGCTAGCGCCGAGGAGCAGTTTGCCTATTCCTTCGGAGCTAGTGATGCACTTGGCTTCCCCCAGCGCTGTGCACTAGAAGGACCAGATTATGTAGCGCTGCCGAAAGGTGCGCGCGCGTTGGATCTTGGTTGTGCTGTTGGGCGCTCCAGCTTCGAACTTGCGCGCGCATGCCAGCATGTAATCGGTGTCGACTATTCTCAGGCCTTTATTGATGCTGCTAATTATCTTAAGCAGAAAGGTAGACACACTGCGGAGCGCCACGATGAAGGTTCTACCACTACGCGGATTAATGTAAGTATCGATCCCACGATTGATCGATCACGCGTTCAGTTTGAGCAGGGTGACGCTCAGCATTTAAGAAGTGACTTGGGTAAATTTGATTTGGTTCTTGCGTGTAATTTAATTTGCCGCTTGTCCGAGCCTACTTTGCTCCTCAATCGCTTGAGCGATCTGATTAAGCCAGGCGGCCAGCTATTCATCACCACACCGTTTACTTGGTTAGAGGCCTACACACAACGCAGTAACTGGCTTGGTGATGGCGCAGAAGACTCTTTTTCTGGCCTACGTAAGTCCCTTGAGCCATATTTTAGGTTGGCTAAGTCTTGGGACATGCCCTTTATTATACGAGAGCACGCTCGTAAATACCAGTACAGTGTTGCGCAGGCCAGTCGCTGGATATATGTAAATTAACTCTAAATTAGGCATTGACTATAGGATCTAGGTTACTTTATTCGAGAGTTTAATAACGTTAATTTATTTACTTTTACGCAATATATAGCTTTAAGTCACATTATTTTACTAATTTTCTAGAGTTTTCTACTAATTTAGTATTCGGTTGTGGCTGTTTTTCACGTATCAACAATTTAATTTAAACAACAAACCTTAGTATATTAATAATAAACTATTCGCTCATGAAAACAACATATAATAAACTTGCTGCAGCTGTACTAGGCTTTGGCTTAATCGCAGGGAGTAGTCATGCTCAATATATTCTGCCAGTCCCTAATGAAATACCGGGAACTGTAACAGGTGGAGTTGGTGCAGATCTTGTTACTGATGTTAACAACGCTATCGATAATTTGATCGTTACTGATATAAACAACACTAATACTGCCTTGGATTACACAGATGCTCAAATTGCTCTCGCTGTAGATGCCGCTCTTAT
>JAKVCN010000113.1 GCA_022448585.1 Puniceicoccaceae bacterium
CGATTTGCGAGTTGCTATTGCAAAGCGCCACCGATTACAGGCACAAAATGTTATTATTGGTAATGGTTCTGATAATATTCTCGATATGATAGTTCGATCTTTTAGCGGTACGCCAGGGGTTGCCTATACGTTGCCGAGCTATTCGCTTTATCCAGTAGTGGCGGCAATGTCTGGGCAGCGCGTAGAGGAGATTAATTTCGAGAGAAGTCTTCAACTAGATGTAGCCTCGATCGCTGCCACCGGTGCTAAAATCTTTTTTCTGACCAATCCTAATGCGCCCACGGGAGTCGCCTTTGGCATCGAGCAAATTGAACAAGTTTTACAGGCTATAGATGGCTTGCTTGTCGTGGATGAGGCATATGTAGATTTCGGCGGCAAGACATCCATCCCTCTACTTGAATCGTATGATAATTTAATCGTCGTGCGCACTTTTTCGAAGTCCTACTCATTGGCAGGAATGCGAGTAGGCTATGCGTTGGCTAGCGAATCTGTAATCAGTCTACTGGATCGTGTTCGGGATGTTTATAACGTAGATCGTATCGCTCAGGTTGCAGCTATTGCAGCCTTAGAAGACGACGCTTACTTTACAAAACACCGCCAAAAGATCATCACAACGCGTGAGAATGTCCGTAAAGTGTTAAGTGAGATAGGTTGGCACACCTATCCATCCGCTGCTAATTTTCTTTTTACAGAGCCTAGAAATAAAGTTGGTGATACCGGACCTATTCTAGCTGCTTCACTTTTTGAGTTTCTCAAGAAAAAACGCATATTAGTGCGCTATTTCGCAGGGCATCCTTTAACTTGCGCCTTTGTTCGTGTTAGTGTAGGCACAGACGATGATATGCAGAAATTTTTAACCGCTGTAGACGAATGGCAGAACAACGTATAGCAAAACTTGAGCGTAATACCAAAGAGACTCAGATATCGATTGAGTTAAATTTGGACGGCACTGGTGTGTCTGAAATTGATACTGGGATTCCATTTTTTGATCATATGCTGACTTTGTTAGCGAAACATGGGTTATTGGATTTGAGGCTCAAAGCTAGGGGTGATATTGATGTTGATTATCACCATTTAGTCGAAGACACAGGCATTGTTTTAGGGCAGTGCCTAAAAGATGCGCTTGGTAAGAAGTTAGGAATTCGTCGCTATGGATTCTTTCTTTTACCAATGGATGAGTCACTAGCCCGAGTGGCTATCGATTTGTCGAACCGCCAAGCATTTGTCTATAAGGTCGATTTTGAATTCTCTATGGTCCGAGATTTTAACATTGTTCTTATTAAAGAGTTTTTTCAGGCGTTTGCCAATGAGGCCGCCTGTAATTTACATATTAATTTGGAATACGGAGAAGAGCCACACCATATTACTGAAGCTATTTTTAAGGGCTTTGCTCGTGCACTGGACATGGCCACTAGCGTGGATCCGCGAATGTGTGACCTATTACCAAGCACAAAGGGGACGCTTACAAGCTAGCGCTAGGATGAATCGTTGCCCACGGCATTGTATCCTCTAGTCTTATATTTAAAAAGTAAATGGATTGGTACTTACGTTTATTTCTTTCCGATATCAATATTTGTCCGTTTGTGTGCACTCTTTAGAAAAAACAAGCTGTTGATTTTTTATGCACGACCTTTCGGCTAAAGTACGACCCAAACTTGCTGTCATTGATTATGGCATGGGTAATTTGCGCTCTGTTCTAAAAGCTTGGGATCATGTTGGTGCTAGTGCTAGCCTTGTTCATGATCCGCAAGAATTAGTTGGATTTGATGCACTTATTTTCCCAGGACAAGGTGCAATTGTGGATGCTATGCGGCTTCTAAAAAAGAGGGGATTTGATGCTGCCATTCGCGATTGGGTGTCCACAGACAAGCCTTTCTTTGGTATATGTCTAGGCTTACAAGCTCTATTTGAGCATTCAGAAGAAGGAGATACAGAAGGACTTGGAATACTAAAAGGGACGGTTAAGCGATTTAAAATCAATCCTACTTTAAAGATTCCACACATGGGTTGGAATACAGTTCATTTTGATTCGGATGAACCGATAACCGCAGGTCTGTTAAGTGGGCAAGATCAATTTTATTTTGTACATAGTTATTATATTGAACCATCGGATCGTTCTTTAGTGCTCTTTGAATCTCATTATGGTGGTAAATTCGTTTCCGGCATTCATTCGGGTAAATTATATGCCACGCAGTTTCACCCTGAGAAAAGTCAGGCAAAAGGGTTGCAACTTTATAGAAATTTTTTGAAATCAATTTAGTTTCACATTATTTAATCATTGTGTAACTTCTCAAAAAGTTAATGACCAAAATGGATAATAAAACTGCCACGATTCGACTCGATGATGAGAATTATGAATTTCCTTTAATTCTTGGGACTGAAGGTGAAAAAGCCCTGGATACTCGTACCTTACGTGGAAAAAGCGGTTATGTTACTTTTGATGAAGGCTATGGAAACACAGGGTCTTGCCTAAGTGAGATTAGTTTTATTGATGGAGAAAATGGTATACTTAGGCATCGCGGCTATCCCATAGAGCAGCTTGCGGAACACTCGAGCTTTTTAGAAACCGCTCTCTTAGTGATGTATGGTGAATTGCCTAAGCAGGCTACGCTGGACTCTTTTTGCGCGCGTGTTTCAAGTAGTGCTTCGATTCATACCAGCATGAACCATCACTATGACGGATTTGAAAGTAATGCACATCCTATGGCGATACTCTCATCCATGTTGAATTCTCTGGGATCTTATTATCCTGAAATGTCTTCAAATAATCGTCAGCAGGACCTTTCTCATTTTGATGAAGCTGCAGCTCTTCTTATTTCCAAGGTGCGCACAATTGCTGCTATGACTTATCGAATGAAGATGGGGTTACCCTTCGTTTTGCCAGATAATCAGTTAAGTTATACGGGTGACTTCCTACACATGATGTTTTCTGATTCTTACGTGAACTT
>JAKVCN010000114.1 GCA_022448585.1 Puniceicoccaceae bacterium
AAATGCAGATGGGTCTTGGTCTTTCCAATTGGCTGCCACTCTTTCCATTAGATACCCTTGCATTCTTTCGTTGGAAATAGACTCTGCCCAGCTCATCGCATTAGCAGGATCTTCTTGCGCTGCCCGAAAGGTATAACTTGCAACGGCACGGTCTAGTTCTGGTGAAGCGGGCAGAGTATTGAGCCACTCTGCTGATGCAGATAAATCATACTGTGACCATTCTCGAATAACGCTAGCGGTACCTCGACCAAAAGCCGGATCTTCCGCATCTAAATTAGAAAGCCAGTCTGCTGCTGCGATCGGATCACTTTCTGCCCATTCACCAATTAAAGAGGTCTTCATCCATGTGGTCGCTGATTCACCTAATGAATTTACATAAGTAGCCGCTGAAGTAGGGTCATATTGCGCCCATTCATCGACCATTTCTGTTAGCAAGCGATTTTTCGTATCACCATCCTGCATTGCCTCGACTGTTAAACGAGCTAACTCTAGTCCGCCCTGGCGTACCTGCATCTCAATAACTTCGCTTAAAATATTATTTTTTAATCGCCTTTCTACATTGGTAGCCTCTTTCATTCCATATGCGTGGGCAAATGCCGCCGTCGGTTCGGATTGCGCATAACCGCGAAATATAGCCATAAATTTTCGATTCATGACCTGTTTAGGTATTTGATCGGAATGAGCATCTGCCCAAGAAAGTGCTGCATCAGGGTTCGTTGAGCCCCAAGCTTGTAGGATACTGTTTATAGCTTGTTCTTGGTCACGAACAGATGCAATCTTAGTTGCTTCTAGTAGAGCAAGCTCTGGCTGATGTGAAGCCATTCGCACTAATAAATCTTTAATAATATTAGCGCGCCTTGGTTCCGTAAACGGTAAGGAAAATGCGCCTACCAATGATTCTTCCAATGTGACTGCAGGGTAGTACTTGGCTTGGCCATCTTCTGTATTCAAGTCTAACTCCTCGGTGTTTTCTAATTGTATAGTACCGTACTGGCTAGATGCATCATTATTATCGTCATTAGAAGATTCATTAATTACACTAGCAGTTAAAACATTATCTACAGCAAGTTGCATTCCTCTGCCAATTGCGAAGGCTGCAAGTACAGTTGCTGACCAAACGATTACTAATATAAAGTGTGTTGGAAGTTTCATGTTATAGCTATATTATTATTTAACACATCTTAGTCATTAATTAGTCGTTATCCAAACTAAATTTTTTTCACTTATCTGTTTAAATAACTCAATAATATCAACATTTTTCATCTCTATGCACCCATTGCTAAATGGCCTACCTATGCGTGCTTCGTGATTTGTCCCATGTATGTATATGTAACGATTATAGGTGTCGCATCCAACGCCTACATTAATTCCATATTCCAGACCACGTAAACGAATGATGCGACTAGTAATCAGATTACTTTTCTGCTGTTCTATTGTGTATTTTGTGAAGTGCTGGGTGGGCACTCGTCCTTTAAAAACCATACCACTTGGTTGCTCTGAACCAATCATAGTAGCAATTGTATGTAATCCAATCGGGGTACCAAAGGAATTAACAACGCAGCTACTAGGATTTTTCGAAGTAGAAACTGTATATTCTTGTGCAAGTTTTCCATCAATAAGGTAAAAGAGACGTTGCGATTTGATCGAAACGATTAGTAGTTGAGCAGTCGGCGAGATTGACAATGCCATGCAGCTTTGTTTTACACGCTCGTATTCCACTTTTAAATTAAATGGCATATAAGGTAGGTATACTCGGAGCGACTGGGGCGGTCGGTCAAGAAATCATTCGTTTACTCCACGAACGTAATTTTCCGTTCACCGAGTTACATCTACTTGCTTCTGCTCGTTCTGCAGGCAAAACACACAAGTATGCAGGTAAGACATGGGCCATTAAAGAGGCCACCGAAGCTAGTTTTTCTGGGTTAGATATTTGCATTTTTAGTGCTGGAACCGATCAATCCTTGCAGTTCGCTGAAGCTGCATCAAAGAGCGGTTGTATTGTTATCGATAATTCTTCGGCATTTCGAATGGATCCAACCGTTCCGCTTATTGTGCCTGAGGTCAATCCGGATGCTATTGATGATCACAAGGGTATCATTGCTAATCCGAATTGCTCAACAGCAATAACTCTAATGGGACTGTATCCCCTACACAAAGCATTTGGCTTGAAGCGCTTCATAGCATCTACCTATCAGGCTGTATCGGGTAGTGGCTCTGCTGGCTTAGCAGAATTAGAAATGCAGACGAAGGCTTGGTGCAATGACGAGACTTTGAAGCGTGAAGTCTATCCACACCAAATCGCCTTCAATCTGATTCCGCAGGTGGATACCTTCGAAGATGATGGATACACTCGCGAAGAGATGAAAATGCTTCATGAAGGTAAAAAAATCATGGGTATTGATGACTTACGAGTGACTTGCACCTGTGTGCGCGTACCGGTTCTTCGTGCGCACTGCATTTCAATAAGCGCAGAATTTGAGCGACCTGTTAGCGTTCAATCCGCACATTCTAGCATTCAATCTTTCCAGGGAGTAGAGTTAGTTGACGACCCAAGACATCTAAAATACCCTATGCCACTAGATTATTCCGAAATAGTCCCATGTGCAGTAGGGCGAATTCGTAAAGACGGGGTTTTTGATAATGGATTAGCCTTATGGGTAACAGGCGATCAATTATGGAAGGGTGCTGCGCTCAATGCCATACAGATTGCAGAATTGTTACATACTAAGGACCTCGTAAAATAAAGTTAACTTCTCGATGCTTGAACTAGCTCGTCATCTATCGGACTGCAGCCTACTTATTCTAATTTGGATAGTACAACTGACTATTTATCCATCTTTTCAATTTATGTCTACTGAACAGCTAATACAGTGGCATGCTAAATACACAGAACGCATGGCATGGATAGCTGGTCC
>JAKVCN010000115.1 GCA_022448585.1 Puniceicoccaceae bacterium
AGCAAGCAGACTGTGTCATGCTTTCAGGGGAAACGACTACAGGGAAATACCCAATAGAATGCGTCGAGGCCATTAACCGAATCGCACACCGCACCGAACGTGAGCAAAATGAGGTCTTGCGACAAGACTTAGAGCTTCGATTGCCTCGCTCAATGATGCTCCGCTCTGCGGCTCAGCTTGCAGCCGACATGCAGGCAACAGCTATATTAGTTTTCACACGTCGCGGAATTTTCTCCCAAAAACTCTCCTCACTGCGCCCATTAGTTCCAATCTATGCCTTTACCGACAACCCTGTACTCTTTAAGCAGATGCTAATTATGCGCGGCATTGAACCATTCTACATGAAATTCGATCATGACCACGAAGCCACCATTCAAGATGCATTCTCGCTACTTAAAAATCGCGACTGGGCCAAAACTGGCGATCCTATAGTAGTGGTCACTAAGCTTTACGCTGGCAAAAAGCTGATCGACAGCACGCAAATTCGTACAATAGAGTAATATATCCTTAATAGTATGAATAAGCTCAGAGTGCTACTCCTTCCACTTGCCCTTGTTTTTGGTACGATCGCAATCTTTGAAACCGGTTCGCGCTATGGCGCCACTAACATGCGCGCCTATGCAATATCTAAGCAATTGCATAGCCTTACGCAAATTCGCATCTCAATTCAAAACGAGGAAAATGAAAATGCACAGGTGCCTGTTGTGCCGATTGATCAGATAGATAATCTAATTGCTAGCGGATCTATACTTCGTGAGATTTGGCATCTGTCCGCTCATGCAAAAGAGACACTTAACAATACTTTAGCGTTTGTCCTCCAGGCGCGCGGATGTGAAAATATTATAAATCGATTAAAGCAGGTCAGAGAAAGTGAAGGCACTACTGACGATGAACAAGAGCAGTTTGATACTATTATTGCAGCGATTAAATTAGCTCAAATTGAATTAATTGATAACGCAGAAAGCATAACAAAAACTGTAGACGATGTAACTGAAAATGATTCTATCAAAGAATCTGCTCAGTAACTTGAATTGCTTGACAACTTAGACTTCCGCTTGTGCGTAAGATTTTAGTGCCTGTAGCCAAATTACTCCAACCACGCTAGCCCAAGCACAGGCCAACAGTGGGGTCAGCAAATTTGTTGCCCCCAAGCAGATACCCGCGGATACTGAAAAAAAGCCTACTGCTACGATCCATGTAGGCGCGCGATTTTGTGCAATGCGCGCGATTGGATAAAGTGCTCCTGCAAGTAATGCGGCAGTAGTGGATTCAATTATTTGAGGTCGCTGCAAGTAGTAGTTAAAGCTAAAAAACAAAAGCAGGAAACACAATACTCCCCATGTATAAAAGGTTAATAAGAACTGAATGCGCCGTATGGCAATACCCTCCTTAGGTATAACAAACTCTCCATGCACGATCCTTGCATGCCACCAGCGACCGAATAATAGTAGACCAATTAACAAAGGAATATGCCACAAACTAGCATTTTCGTGAGAAGAGGTGAAAAAGAAAAAAAACTGTCTAACGCTATACAACAGCAAGCCCAGCGTGATTAAGAGATCGTAGTGGATGAAGCGCGCCCGCAAAGAACGCCATACTGGCACAAAAAAATAACTTCCGCCGACAAAGATACTAATCAAGCTAAAACATAGTTCTAATAGATGAAATAGTCCTTGATACTTTATATCGATCGAGGTGGAAATTTGCGCAAAAGAAAGCACTACCCCATTAAAGGCAAAAAGCATGCATAAAACCCATTGCCATGTAAGCGCCGACCAACGAGCAGTCACACTTTTGCTTATTGGGGATGCAAGGTACCCAAATGACCGAAGTTCTTCTAAGAATTCCAGTAGATTAAGGACTTTTGGCTCCCAGCGCACCCACAAGCTATTCTCCTCTAAACTAACTTTTGCTCGTACCGCGCCAGATCGACGCATAAATAAATGCTCCACAAGCCAGCTACAACCAAGGCAAGTTAACCCACTTAATTGCACTCGTAGCTCGCTCGGACTTTTACTGGCTTCACTCTTGTTTTGGAGCGCATCCACCCAAGCAAAATCTGATTGATGCGTACTATAGTTATCAATTGCAACCGGTTTACCAGGGCCATTTTGTAAGTCATAAAACGTTTCTAAGCCCTTACTATGAATTAGTTCGTAAACTTGTGCGCAACCTCCGCAGCAAAAACTATTATCACTTGCAGCGCTTGAAAAGCTAAGCCCGCAATGTTTGCAATTCAGTTTAATTGACCTACTCGTAGCCATAAGCATTGCGTTGCTTTGATAAAATTTAGCTTAAATTAAATCAAAGCGCTCTATGCCTTTGCGCACATCCGTAAGAAAAGCTGCTGCGCCGACACCATTTACCCAGCGATGATCAAAGGTGAGTACAAGTGAAACTACTTCCATTGTACTAATATCTGCAGAACTAGAATCTGGTAAAGTGTATGGAGCTCCAATAAACAAAGTAGCTACCGCTGGAGGAACCACTACCGGAATTGCTGAGCGAACATTATAAGCTCCCATACTAGAGATAGATAATGCGACTTTGCTCTTAGAAACCACTTCGCCTTTACGGGCGCGCTTTAAAGCCTTATTTATTGATTCACCAAATTGATCCCACTGCAGAGTGTTTGCTTCTTTAACTACGGCAGTCTCTAGAACATCTCCTGGTAATGCTATAGCAACCCCTAGATCGACGCTTTCTGAGTCGTGAACTAACTCTCCTGAGCGAACATAAGAAGCAAAACGCTCATGCTTCTGCATCGCCTTAAGGACTTCCCAGGCAGCCATTGTCAACGTTGATACAGTACCCTCGCCCAATTCTTTGCTGCGCAGGCGCGCATCGCGAACTGCTTCCCACCGGCAGGTCATATCAATTGTAGCTGGAATAATCCCTTGAAGCTGATGTA
>JAKVCN010000116.1 GCA_022448585.1 Puniceicoccaceae bacterium
AGGGTCTGCGTATTTGTCGTGGTTGCCATATTAGTTATACTAGTGAGGTCGTGACTGAATAACATATACAATAATAGCCTTAATCCAAGGTCAATGAAAGGGCACAAAAAAACCGCCGAATTGTTCGGCGGTTTTTGTAAAGAGTTAGATAATTAACTTTATGCTTGTCTACGCTTCAGCATAACCGAAGTTAAGCCGAGTAAGCCTGCGATGAGCGCGAAGCTAGACGGTTCGGGTATGACAAATGTTCCTGCAGGATAAGCACTATTAAGTAATGCATCTGAACCGCCAGATCCTGATGGAAATATGCCAGACGTCACTGTCCAGTTGTTGACATCAAAAGTACCTGCATTAGCGGCGATGTTGTTGTTTCTGTAAATATAATCATCAGTGTGAATCCAATCACTGGTAGTTGGATCACCCATTTGATCAATTACTGCTGAATCAGAGTCTCGAGTTATTCTGAAAGCATCATTACCTGTACCTGAGATACCACTATGTTGTGACCATTGCCAGCCATTTGTGTAAACTCCTGCACCTGTAGACACCTCAGTTAATGAATATTGGGTTTCAAAAAGACCTCTTGCAGTTGCATCGGAAAAAATAAACCAAAATCCTGGATTCACAGTTTGGAAATTTCTTATGCCATTGCCATTACTTATAGTTGAAACCGCATTTGACCAAGATTCACTAGCAGCATCAGCGGCTCCGTTATCTTCTCTTTCCAACATGTAGTCATTGTATACAAAACTTTCTGTTACATAAAATTCTATGGCGCGACTAGTGGAGTCAGACGGAAATCTTCCATCATAATAACCAGCTATTAACATTTGAGCGCTAGCACTACTAACAAGTAACAGTGAAGAGACTACTGCGAGAAATAAATATTTAATTTTCATACAACTAATGAAGTTATCGATACGTATGTTGGTATAGTGTTTGTTGGTCGGAATTAACAGCAAACGGCATGCCATTCCTAAAATCCAGCATAAAATTGACTATTTTCACTTTTTTTTACGTTTTTAGCTACTTTTTTCGATAAAATTGCTAACAATCTAGTCTTCTAGTGAGAAATTAACCCCTTTTATCCCTGAAGCTGCGACTGCATCCATTACTTTAATTATTCGTGCATGACGAGTTTTTGGATCGGGTAATATAGTGACTTGCGTCACTGTTTTATTGGCAAGGCTTGATTCTTGTAGCCTAGTGAGCATTGCTTGAAGCTCGATTAATCGATTCGATTGTGGACTGTCGTAGCTATACTCATTTACTACAATTTGTCCATTCTCGCGGATCTCAATAACTTGTTCGTCTGGTAGTTCGAGTGGCTCTTCTTGTTCGACGGTGCCAGGCAGCTCAAATGATATATCGGCTTCCTGCTTTTCTAAAGAAGAGGTGACCATAAAGTATATCAAAAGTAGAAAAACTGCATCGATCAGTGGGGCGATCGGTATTTGCGGTTTTGACTGTGGCTTTTTTTTGAGTCGTCTCATCGAGCTTGATAGGTAGCGTAAATTATTTCGTAGGCGCCAGCTTCTGCTGCCGCTTTGAGTAGGCGCTGTACGGCAGCATATTCAGTAGCCTGATCGGCGCGTACCTGCACTTGTGTGGAGGGGTCTGATTGAATGCGGGCGCGTATCGCAGTCTGGATCGATTCGATAGTATGCGGTTGGTCGCCGATGTAGTAGGCCCCCTCTGCATCGACCGAGAGTATTCCTCGTCCGCTGGCATCTTCGGGTACTATACTTTCTTCCGACTCGGGGAGTTCCAGTTCAATTTGCCGCTGGCTTTTTGCAACGGAAGCAACCGTCATGAAAAAAACAAGCAGTAAGAAGACCATATCGATCATTGGCGCCATCTGAAAATCTTCTGGTTCTTGATGTCTGCGGCTTAGCTTTTTCATCGGAATTAGGAGTTACAGTCTACAATTAGCGACCAATTTTGCGGGACTTCCCACCGTTGCGAGAAGCAATTCGGCGCATTTCATCTCCAATACGGCCGTCAGTATATTGTTTATCTGGAAATATTATTGAATGAATTCTAGCTTCACCGGTAAGCCCTTTTTGTCTTTTCTTAATTAATTCTGAGATTTCTTTTAGGCTAACCTGTCTTCCAATACCATCTATTCCCCAGGCGTTATTATCATTATTGTTATTAGTAAAGTAACCGCCATTGGACACTAAGAAAATAACATCCGGTTGCATATCAAAAACTGAGTTTAATATTGGATATAATCCGTTGGTTCTATTCTCACCGTAAGTAGAGCCATTAGGAGAGCGTCCACTGTCGTTAAATTTGGACTTAAGCCAACGGATAGCTGCATTTTTGTTGGACTTAGTTGCTGGAATAAGAGAATCATTAAAGTTGAGATATTTTCTACCATGTAGGACAAACCCGAACAACGTATTGGCATTTAAATTTTCTACCAGCTCGATTGCTTGTGCGCGTATATTATTAAATGGTATCCCCACTCTTTTAGAGGCCTCAACCACAGATTTCGATACATCCAGTACTATTACAAAGCGCGAAGCCTCTTCAGTGATACCTAAAAAAGAGACGCTGGAGACTTGAGAACTCAGTGCGCCGAGTGCGCCCATCAGGCCTGATTGCCCGAAGAGTGCGTCGGAGTCGCTGATCATGGCTTCTGTGTTGACTGGAGTGAACTCTACGTCGGGCAGCGCTGTGAGCGCAGGCAAGGTGGCGAGCAAGCTTTCTGTGGTGAGGGTTGGAATCGTAGCTTGCGTGGCTGCTGCATTTTGGAATTCAGCGACTGCCATTTGGTGCTCGAGTTCGCGCTGCGGTAAATAAATGGTTTTTGGTGCGGAGAAGACGGGTTCCTCTTTGAGACTTAAAACGAGGACCGTGACGTAGCGGGCACTG
>JAKVCN010000117.1 GCA_022448585.1 Puniceicoccaceae bacterium
TGGCGAAAAAGCAGAAATAAGAAAAACAACAGTATCGGGAATGCTATGAAAATAGCTAATCTAGGAGCGCGAGCAAAGCTTCCTAAGCTCCAGAAGGTTAAGTCTCGTAAATTTTCAAGGTCTGCAATGTAAATCATCACTCCTATAATAGCTCCTGCAAAAGCATTTACTGCTATTCCACATAACAACATAGTTGGAACATGTATGCGCCCACCAACTTTTGCTAAACGATAAATCAAAAATGTACTTCCAATACTGCCGATCATGGCGCTGAAGATAATTGCACAATTATGTAACGATGAACTGATAAAAATTAAAGTAGTGCTGCCTAATACGATCATTAAAGCAGCACCTACTGCGCCCCCAGAAGTCACTCCAATTAAGCTTGGATCTGCTAGGGGGTTACGAAATAAACCCTGCAGCACAGTACCACTTACAGCTAGGCTTATGCCTACTATCATAGCAAGCATGGTTCGGGGCATGCGAAGTGCCAGTATGACCTGCTTGATTTCTGGTGATATTTCAGGCAACCCGATATGTGTGCCAAAACCTCCAAAACATGCATTTATTACCTCTGCTGGGCTTATTTTTATAGATCCTACATTAAGGGCTATAAATCCGCAAAATGACATTAGCAGTAATAATAGTACGATCAGGTAAGGCTTTTTATTGAAAGAAAGCATAGAAGCTTAGTCTGTAACGCTTTGTTGGTTCTGTCCATATACATTTGCCAGCAATATATCTTTAGGTTTTTATAATAGTATGTACTCAGATCTTAAAATTAAAATTTGCGGATTAACGAGAGATAAGGACGTTGACTTAGCGCTCAGTCTTGGAGCAGATTACTTTGGCTTCATTATCTACCCTAAATCTCCACGAGCTATTACTGTCGAGCGCGCTATGGAGTTAACTAATCGTGTACCTAAAGGACGTAGTGTTATAGTGGATGTTGAAACTAGCTTGTCAGATTTAGGTAGATATAAAAAATTAGGTTTTGATAATTTTCAAATCCACTCGGGCATATCCATTCTTGCTGAAAAATTACACTTATGGACTGAGCTTGTGGGCTTAGAGAGTTTATGGATTGCACCTAGACTAAAATCAAATGAAACTTTGCCGAAAATAGTGCCCAAATATGCAAAAACTGTTTTGCTCGATACCTATTCCACCCATGTTGTTGGCGGAACTGGTCAAGTCGGAAATTGGCAACAATTTTCTGATCTTCAAAACCAAAATCCTGATATACAATTTATTTTAGCAGGTGGACTATCTCCTGATAATGCTCAAAAGGCAGTAAACGTAACTGGCGCTAAGTGTATAGATGTTAACAGTGGAGTTGAGCAAGCGCCGGGTATTAAGGATCGAAAAAAACTTACCGAGTTGATTCAGATCTTTAAATAATAATTAAAATTAACAGTAACCCTGTAGCTCTAATTTGCATTAGTTTTCGATTGGTTGCCGACCGAGGGTTCCTATCAGCTCAACTAGGTAATTTGGTGACTGTACACGAGTTAACTGTAATTTTGCTTCAGTAAGGCGCGATTCAATACCCAGACGTTTTGACACGGAGTAGTGTGTTTTCTTGGAAATAAATGCATTTAAATATTCGACGTGCTTCTTCCAAGTGAACACATCATAACTTTGTTGGCTTTTAAGCCGCTCTTTGTACCAGTCGCTAGCAAGCATTGCCTTACGAGAAAACAGGCCACGTATTTCCGTAGAGCTGATGGTTTTGTCCTTATAATGACCGTGTACCATTATATGGAGAAGCGCTTTAAGGGGAGGGCAGGCTTGCTCAATTGAACCATCGGAAAAATAGTTTTCAGCAGCCATCTTGTGAGCAGCTTCAATAGTATCCATGCCTTCAACAAATGTATCCATGTCCTGTAGTTCTGGTTTAAGCATTTCTTCACTAAAAACTGTTTCTGGATTGTTAAATACTCGGCCAAAAAAAGTACGGACAAACTTTGCAGTTATACGATAGCCTAGAAGGCTAGCTTTTACAGTTTTACCATTGTGCTCAAAATCCTTACATGCTTCAAGGTGCCCGTGTTTTAACATCCATTGAGGGTCGCTCTCCTCTGGCTTAATCCGACACCATATTTCTGGAATTAATAGGCTAATATCGTGATCTACGCGGAAGTTTGGACCTACACATCCTGCCGCAGTTATGAATGCGGGTTGCTCAGTAGCAAGGTAGGAAACAAGTGCATTATTTAAGTCGTAAATGGGCAATAGTGCATTGAATGGTCCTTTAGTGAGTGCGCCCTCAGAGCCTGCTCCTGTAGTGGAAGGAGATTTTCCAGTTATTGATGCAATGTACTCCATGAAAAGCTCGGGTAGTTCCATGTGATGAATCGGACTGAAAGTGCACAGTGGTTTTACTCCATTTTCGGGGTCTGCAGGATTATTTCTTCGACCTGGAAGAATAGAGGTTACTGGTCGAAGAAGTGCAGAATCACTATCTTGCCTACGGTAAAGACGTGAACTAATATCCGCTAAATAAAGTGCACGTTTATCTTTCAAATCGGGACGTACTTGCAAGTAGCGCGGGTTCTTGGTTGGCCTTCCATCAACCATGCGTGGATATGCAGGAGTGGAGTAATATGCGCTTTTTGGCTTTTCAACAAAATTAGTTATGAGATTCTGCACGGGCTTAGTGTATTGTCCAAATCGAATAGTATCTTCTATTTCGTTTTTACCATGTTCCGAACCCAGTGGTTCGTAATTACTTAAAAAGCTCCCTGCAGAACTAAGATCATCTTCAGCTTGTTTGTCGTAGCCACGAATAATAGCATCATCTGGACGTTGAAAGAATCGGTATTCACAATTATGGACAAATTTAGCAGATGGACAGTTCCAACCAACTG
>JAKVCN010000118.1 GCA_022448585.1 Puniceicoccaceae bacterium
GGTGAGCGCTTTCCTGATTCTCCACTGGTACCTGATGCTCTCTACCTTTTAGCTACTGCCTACCAAGAGGCGCGCCAGTACCGTGACGCCGTAGAAGTATTGGATCATTTTTTAGTTGCGCATAATACCCACCCCCTCACTGCGCGGGTACTATTTCTTCGCGGCTATAATTATAATCTACTCAATGAACCTATTTTAGCACGCGCAGATATGGATCAATTCATAGCCGATTTTCCGAAGCACAGCTTAGTTCTGGATGCATATTTTTGGCGAGCACTTACATTTTTTGCGGAGCGTAACTACCCGTCAACATTGGAGGCTTTGGAGCAGCTTAAAGACCGTGTGAATGGCCACCGACTTGAACCTGAAGTCGCGTACCGAAAGGCTGCCACCCTCTATGCAAAAAAAGACTATACGAGCGCACTTCTAGCCATTCAGAGTTATCTAAAGACCTACCCCATGCACAGTAGAATCGAAGAAGGTCGCGTCTTGCTTGGTGATATTCAAATGGGTCGTGGCGAGCTAAATGAAGCTCGCAAAATCTTTGCTTCTATTAGCCCGCAAGCAGGCCACCTGTTTACTTACGCACTCTTTCAAACAGGTAAAATTTTGCGCTCGCTAGCAGGAGCAGAAGACCGCAAAGAATCACGTGCTAGCGTCCTTAAAAGTCATCGTGAACACTTCGAACGCTACATTGCACGTGAAGATATTCCACTACCTAACAAAGGAAGGATGAGTGAAGCCTTGTATTGGATTGGCTGGACACACCTTGAAGAAGGTAGCCCTGAGGCCGCGAGTGATGTATTTACGCAGGCATTAACGCGCTATGGTGATGATCCTGCAGCAGCTGAAGTTTTAAATATATTAGACGCACTTAGCCGCCTTCAGAAACGCGTCGTCGCATCTAGTCGCAGTCAGCGCAAAGCAAGCCTTAAAGCATGGATAGCTGAAGAAAAATTAGCCGCGCTTGCAGCCGATCGGTTGACTTACTTCGCCCGCTTAAATTTGTACCTCGAATCCTTGTCAAAAGCAGAAGACTCCAGCAGCATTCTTTTTGAGAATGTAGAGCTTGTTCCTATCGACCGGTTGGATGCCGAAAACTTGGGGCAACTAGCCGCTAAATTAGTCGAGCGCTACCCTAGCGTAGCAGAAGGGTACGTAGAGCAATTAGAAGAAAAATTTCCTGATAGTATACAACGAAGCTACGGCTACTACGCTCGCGCCGTGCTGCTAATGAATGCACAAAACTATGAGGCAGCGCGCGCGCCATTAAACCGTTTTCGATCAGAATTTCCTATGCATCCACTAGCGATACAGGTTGCTCTACGTTTTGCAGAATGCGCGACACAAACGCTGCGCTTTGACGAAGCTCGCGATGCTCTCGATGCATTGCTGCGCCTCAAGCAGGCGAAAGGACGACCACATGCCCAGGCACTGCTTGCTTTAAGTCGCAATGAACAAGCAGCAGGCAATACGGAGCGAGCGGTTCCCTACGCGCAAAGAGTATATAACGTCTACAGAGCGTACCCGGAGCTCGCAGCAGATGCATACTGGATGAGTGCCTTACAATTTGAAGCGCTCGGCGATGCACGTGCTGCGTATGAGACACTCGATGAAATGCTAGCAAATCAAGATATTGGAGTATTAGCTATTGCAAGTCAGGCCAGGGAAAAACGCGACAGCTTGCGAGCAATACTTCCAGTAAACGATGCGATAGAAAATGCATCCGCAATACAGCAGGAGACCTTATCGCTATGAGAATTGGCACTTACTTTTTTAAGTACATTGCATTAATAGCGACCCTTTCTGGGACCTCTTTTTGTTCTATATATGGACAATCTATAAATCTGCGAGAAGTCAAAAACCGCTTGTCGCAACCAGTCGTATTACTTTTAGAAAACGGCCAACAACGCTCCGGCGAAATTGATGCTTGGGACGGAGAAACATTAAGCCTACGCATCGATATTGCTGGCGGCAGCGCTTCGATGAATTATGCTGCAGATGCAATTCGTGACATCAGTTTTACTGGAAGTGAATACTTGCCTGTGCTTTATAAGCTCGAGAAGAATCCAGCCCGTAGCGATGAGGCCTTCGCACTATTTGAGGCATTTTACCAGCAGCGCGGGCGCTACTTGCGGTATATGGATGTTGGAGAACTAGGTATGTTTGTGCGATATGCACGCTTCTGCCTCACTCACGAAAAACCACTTCGCGCGGTTGCAGTTATCGAAGTCATCCGCCCCTACATAAAAGACGATGCCCTACTTCGCTCGCTCGATGAAGCTACGCTGATGGGCTTCTTTTTAGGAGAGCTTTATGAGGAAGCCGAAGCGCAGGCTTGCCAATGGATCGAATCGGCTGGCTATGATCGTTCCAGTGCGCTGGGGTGGCAAATACTAGCGCAGCTCCAGTTTATGCGCGCAGCCTACGAAGATGCTATGTGGACAGCTCTCAACCCCATCGCATTTGCTAATAATTTACCAATCGAGCACTTGGGCGCCTGTTACGCACTTGCTATCAGTGCGGCTGCCGAAACACGCCATGAAGCTATCTCAGAGCGCCTGACTAAAGAGATGCAAGCTAGGGGGTTTGCTTGGCCTGCTAAGCTAGCCATCCTCGCCAAATACAATCCTCTTACCAAGGATACCTCTGTCTCCAAAGAAAAAGCACGGCCTGTTGTGAGTACTTTAGTAGAG
>JAKVCN010000119.1 GCA_022448585.1 Puniceicoccaceae bacterium
GCCCCGTGTCCGCCAGCTTCAACATAGGTACTAAGATCCCATTGGTTTGCAAAATCAATACCTTCTTCAAACATAGCTCCAACCCATATTGCAGACCATAGACCATTAATTAGGTCAACCGTATCGCGATCTTCATTGACCTTAATGTTCCATTCAGTGATGCCGATTTCAATATGCTCTTTCCTGTCTGGTTGATATAGTTCAATCCATTTATGAATCTTTCTAACAGCGCTACGCATTAGATCAATAGCGGCAAATTTATCGGCAACTTTCTTGGTATTCACTCCTACGGGGTAAGCATGCAAGCTAACAAAATTTAGCGCATCACCACCGTCACGAATTAACTCTTCTACGAAATCTAGTTCTAAATCTGAGCAAGCCGGTCCTCCTAATTTGGCAGTAGGGTCTTGAGCATGCATTGCTTTTGAAAATTCCAGAAAATATTCTGTATAAATTTCGCCATTCATTGAGGATCCATCCTTCAGGCGATGCCCCAGTTCCCAGTCTCCATTGAGCTCATTACCTATTTCCCAGTAGCGTACGTCGAAGTCATTTTTGTAGTTGGACCATTTAAGCCACTCGCTAGCAAGTTTTGGAGTACCAGAACCTACATTAACTGTTACCATAGCTTTAGAGCCAAGCGCTTGGATCCACTCATGCTGCAGTTTTACATCTAGGTCGCCATGATAGTGCGAAAGTAATCTTTCTTCGCCATGCACACGAAAGCCTTTTTTGTAATCGCTGTAGTCAATATTCCAACTACCGTCTGCATTGCGCTGGGTTAAATCAAAGTTTTCAGTGCCATGTCCATTGTTAGTGCGCACTCCGTTACCATTCCAATAGTACTCATTTGACCATGAGCCACCCGGTATCCGAATAGTGTCAGGTTGCCACTCGCGAATATCTTTTTGAAATGAGGAATTTTCAATAATGTGCTGACGACTCCATAGTGATAAGTTTGTCCCTACCAATCGATGCCTATCAGCAATTCGTGTGATTGTAGTTGCATCAATCTCAAGTTGCGCGCCTGTCTGGTTAGCATAGACATAGCAACCGCATGCAAGCAGGGTAGATAGCTTAATTAGTACGGATTGAATTGTTCGAGGTGACATTCTATTCTCTCATATAGTTATAAATTAATAGTTACAGCAACATACTTATCAATTTGAAGGTCATGTTATTGATTACATAATAGCATTGTCGCCAGAATTAAATTCACTCCTACTACTCGTATGTTAGCTTCTGATAAACTAAGTCCCAGAATCTCTGTAGAAGATCGTGTCCCTTTAAAGCAGAAACTCGCTTACGGCTTAGGGGGACCTGTTGATATATTAGCGATCTGGGTTTTTGTTTCGATTGCGTATCCTGTATTTAATATGGAGTTACAGATGTCACCGACCCAGGTGGCGATTATATTGATGGCTCTGCGATTATGGGACGGCATTGCGGATCCTGTAATGGGATGGATTTCAGATAATGCGCGTACTCGTTGGGGGCGGCGGCGTCCCTTTATTTTCGTAGGAGCCATATTAGCCGCTATTACCTACCCATTGATTTGGTGGTTTCCAATGGATTTAACTCATAATCAAGTCATGCTTTGGGTGATAGGATTTGGCATCTTATTTTATACCTGTTTTACAATATGGGCTGTTCCTTTTCAAAGTTTACTCATGGAGATGACTCCAGATTATAACGAGCGCACTAGGGTTACCAGTGTACGAGGTATTTTTCAGAGTTTAGCAGGACTCTTTAATGGGTTTTGTTGGTGGATATCGCTACTTCCAGTCTTCAGTATGGCCAACGAAGCCGGCGAATTAATTCCAAGTACTATCAATGGCATGCGCTATGTTAGCATTTTTATAGCATTCGCGATTTTGATCTTAGGAGTATTACCAGCACTATTTGTGAAGGAACGCTATTATTCGAATGGCCTAGTAAAATCGCAAAAGCCAGTGAGTCTTTTAAAAGGATTAAAGGAAACTCTTAGTTGTAGACCGTTTCTAGTACTTTGTGGATTCACAGTTCTTTTTCTGTTTGGGCAAAGTATTTATGATAATTATGGTCGCTACGTTGGTACCTATTATGTCTTAGGGGGTGATTGGAGTAGGAGCGCATTTATTACTGGTTTAGGTACAGCAATATATGCTGGTTTTAATTTATTAATGATACCTTGTTTTGTCTATCTTTCTGAGCGCATTGGCAAAAATAAGTGCTTAATGATTTCGTCAGTATGCTTTCTTTTTTCAGCCGTTCTAGCTTGGTATACTTTTACCCCTAGCATGCCGTATTTGATGCTTGTTAATGGTGCAATCCTGGGAATTGCGTACGCTGGTTTATGGACCATGCTTCCAACTATGCAGATTGACGTCGTCGATTATGATGAGCTAAAGACTGGTGCTCGCCGTGAAGGAAGTTTTGCTTCGGTTTATTCTTGGGTTCTAAAGCTAAGTTTTTGCACAGGTTATTTGCTTTCAGGACCATTTTTAGAAATGACCGGATTTGATGCATCACTAGGTGGAGGGCAATCAGTTGATGCTTTAGCTAACTTGCGACTGGGCTATTCAATCATTCCAGCAGTAGCAGTAATACTCGCATTATTTGTATTGAAATCTTTCCCTATTGACCGTGCTAGTGCGAATGAGATCCGTGCTCATCTCGAAAATCGACGTGGTAAAGTTTAA
>JAKVCN010000012.1:0-45251 GCA_022448585.1 Puniceicoccaceae bacterium
AGCAGATAAATAGTTGAGCCCTACATACTGACACATCTGCCCAATTTTCTCCGTCAGCGTCATCCGCTCCATAAGATCCTGCACTCGTTGCTCATAGACATCTGATGCACCAATCCTGAGAGTATTAGCAGTAAGGGCGTTAATAGATGGAAGGCTAAGTAGTGATGCAGCGATTAAACATATAAGAAATTTAGGAGTAAGGTACATAGCAATAAGAGAGCTGAGCTTATAACTTTCGGCAAGCATTACTCGAGAGATTATAGCGGCGCTTAACACTGGCCAAAATATAGCCTATAATAGCTCGAGTTGGTCATCACAGTTAAGGGACCATGCTTCACGCCCTTGCCGTCTCAAATCTGACGCAAGCGCTGCAGTCGATCCGTGCATCAGATAGGTAGTGTGTGGATTGACCTGCTTAACAAATTGGAGTAGTTCCGAGTAATCAGCGTGGTCAGAAAGGGGAAACACACTATCAGTGCGATATCGGTAGCGGGCAGATTCTTTAATCCCCCAACCACTAACCATTGCGGTGCGATGCAGAGGAATTTCAGCGGGCAATTTCTTTCTTACTGAAGGCGGCATCAAAACGATATGCCCCTCCATATTGTCAAAATCAAGAGGTCTAGTTGCTGGCATAGAATATCCATATTTTTGATAAACGGAATTCAGCGAGCGTATAGCCCTGTGCGCCATAATAGGTAATTTGACTTCTTCAAGAATCTTTAGAACTTCCTGCGCCTTCCCCAAAGAATAGGCAAGTAGTATTGGAATTTTGCCATCAGCATATGACTTCTGGCAAAATCCTCTTATAGCTTCTTGCACAGCCAGAGTTGGAGGAAACGTAAAGTCCGGCCGCCCAAAGGTAGATTCCATCACGAGAGTGTCTGCCTGTGGAACCTGAATCTTTTCAGCAGCAAGGCCAAAACGAGTCTTGAAGTCACCCGTATACAAAAGAGATTCTCCTGATTCGGTTTTAACATAAACCATAGCAGAGCCAAGAATATGCCCAGCTGGAAAAAGTTCTATCTTGAGAGATCCATGTTGGTACGGCTCCCGATACGGTAACAAAATGCCACGGCTAGCGACAGCATCGCCTAATCGAACTCGCATAAAATCAATCGTAGGTGCAGTCGCTAAAAAAGATTGATGCGGGGCAGTATGATCACTGTGTGCATGAGAAACCACCGCAAAAGGCTTCGGCCTGCGCGCATCCATCCAAAGCCCACAACTAGGCAAAAAAAGTCCACCTCGATCTACAACCTTCAACATATCTATAAAATGCAGAGAATAATCCTGCTTGCTAGTAAGAGAGGCACATTTTAATGCGCCTTAGATATGGATCGCTTCGCCAAAGACTGTAGCTGCAGCTTCCATTGTTGCTTCCGCTAAAGTAGGATGCGCATGTATTGTATTATGAATCTCTTCCGCAGTGACCTCCAGCTTCTTGCCTAAGCAGTACTCAGCAATCATCTCGGTCGCATCTCCCCCAACAATGTGCGCACCTAAAATCTCACCATACTTCTCATCAACTAACAATTTAACAAACCCTTCTGGCGCACCCGAAGCAACTGCTTTGCCAGAGGCCATAAATGGGAATTTTCCGACCTTGTAAGCAACGCCTGCATCCTTCAGTTGACGCTCTGTCTGGCCAATAGAGGCGACCTGCGGTAAGCAGTAGGTACAACCTGGGAAATCTGTAACTTGTTTCGCAGCACCATGCCCAAACATTCCTTGCACTGCTTGTATCGCCTCATAAGTCGCAACGTGAGCTAACCAAGGTGGTCCGATAATATCGCCAGCTGCGTAAATCCCTTTTACAGAAGTCTGATAATCCCCGTCTACAAGGACATAACCACGCTCCTCGGCTAATTTAACGCGAGAGGAAAATAATCCTTCGGTGTTTGCAACAACGCCAATAGCAATTAAAACACTATCTACCTCTATGCTCTCAGTCTTGCCCGATTTGACCATATCAAGCTGCACCGATTTTTTAGAAACTTTGATGTTTTCTACCGCAGTAGAAGTTCGGCAATCAATTCCCTGCTTATTAAATTCCTTCGCTACGACTGCGGCAACTTCATGGTCTTCAACCGGTAACAACTGATCTTGCATCTCCACCAATATAACTTTTGTGCCAAAAGCATTTAGAAAATAGGCAAATTCTGCACCGATTGCTCCTGCACCTATAATCACAATAGACTTCGGTTGCTCCTTCATCTCTAGCGCTTGGCGTGATGTCATTACGCGCTGACCGTCCACTTCAAGATCTGGTAATGTGCGCGGCTTACAGCCAGTAGCGATAAGTATTTTTTCAGTAGAAAGTACTGTACCTGCGTCTGGGCCATCACTGACTTCAACAATACCAGCTACATTAATTTGGCCAACACCACGAACATACTCGACCTTATTTTTCTTAAACAGAAATTCAATGCCCTTTGCCATCGTATCGGAAACACCGCGAGACCGCTGGATTACTTTATTAAAATCATAGCTCAACCCGCTGATACTGAGTCCAAAATCGTCGCAATGAGTCATCTTATTAAACAACTCTGCACTTTTTAGCAGCGCTTTCGAGGGGATGCACCCCCAGTTCAAGCATGTACCGCCAGGGCGCTCTTGCTCAACACAAGCAACTTTCTTGCCGAGTTGCCCCGCGCGAATAGCCGCAGCATAACCGGCAGGGCCGCCACCGATGACAACGAGATCGTATTTATTAGAACTAGCCATTATATTTATTTAGATATTAGCAAAATGCAGTGAGAGTCTAACGTGTGTTGAGTCAACACTTATAGAGACTTCTATATATCAATGACGTCGTCTCCATCAAGCTTATGAGAAGATGACTTAGGATCGTTTGACATAGGTCTGTTGTTTACACTACCGCGGCGCCCAAAATGTACCCTTACTCCTCTTTTTTGGTTTGGTATAAAAAAGATATTTGCGAACCAACCAGTAAGACTAACTATAAATGCTCCAGCCAAGGCAGAGCTGAAGCTATTTACTGTAAAACCTTCGACTAAACCAGAAACTAGTAGGAAGAGCCAAGCGTTTATAAACCATACACCTAGACCAAAGGTTAAAACGATAAATGGTAGGGCGAATAACATTAGCAAGGGCTTTAGAAAAACATTGGATAAGCTTAAGAGTAAAGCTGCTAGCAATAAAGCGTACAGGCTCTGATAATGTATCCCGGGCAATATATTAGAAGCAAATAATACGCCCATCAGAATAAGTAACCAAGTTTTAAAGAGACCTTTGCGGTTCATAGTATTGTTATCCAAGTAACTTTTAAATAAAATTATAAAAATATGCAAAGAGCATACTAGATGAAGTAATTATTAGAGTTTTGGTAGATCCATAAGGTTAAAAAAACATGAATCATTGGGTTGATAATAGATAACAGTATACTTTCGATGCGTAGTGCTGGCAAGGTAGAACAACACTATTACAAAAATACTTTTAGCCAATGAATAAAGATAGAGAAATACCGCTTAGAGCGCCACTTTTGTATCTACTGCTTGGTCTAATATCAGGATTTGTTATAGCCAATAATGAGCCCGCAGTTTCGCCTATTTTTCCGACTATAACTGGAGTTGTTTTAACTCTATTAACATTCTTTTTTAGAAGTACTAACTATGTATGGTTAACAATATTCTTATGCGCTTGCGTCAGCACTTTTTGGTCGTACGCAAGCATACGACTATCTCATAACAGTAGCGAAATCTTTCATGACTTACCCCCGCGCGAAGCCAAAATAATAATAGAAATTGAGCGTATTTTCAAAAGCGATGGTACGTATACTAGTACTAGTGGAATTGCTAATGTAGTTAAATCTCCTTCGCACAGCCGAATTTACCCAAATTCATTGACTTATTTTAGTATACAGGCGCCAAAAAATCTTGAAATAAAGATACGTAAAGGAGCGCAGCTAGAGGCTCTAGGAGTTTTGAGTACTATCAAAAAAGAAAGCGTAGAGAGCTTTAATAACTACTTGCAGAACACTGGAGTGTATTATCGCTTCGAAAAGTCAGTTGTTTTGCGGCAAATTAAGCCACCGGCAAGTTTTGCCTTATTTTGCGAGAGAATGAATGATCGATTTCTCGATTATTTACGCGCGGGAAACCGAAAACAATCTACTATTAGCAATATTTACTCGGCAATGCTTTTGGGACGAAAAGCCGACCTAGATAAAGCCCAAATAAATCGATATCAACAAACAGGAACTATGCATTTTTTTGCAATAAGTGGACTGCATGTAGGGGTAATTGCTACATTTTTATACCACTTACTTAATCTGGTACGTATACCGCATAATATAAATCCGTGGATCGGTTTAACGATTTTATATTTGTACGTTGAGATTACAGGCAGTTCATCTTCAGCAGTACGTGCCTTTTTAATGGTCGCATTTTTTTGGGTGAGCTCCGCGCTATCGAGGCAGCCAAACTCTTTGACAGCTCTAATTAATTCGGCTATTTTAGTACTATTATATGAACCTCAGCAGTTATGGAATATTGGCTTCCAACTTTCTTATACGGTGGTTCTTAGTATCTTAGTTTTTGGTCTACCACTTAAAGCAATATTAAGTAAAAGATTGAGGCCATTTACTTGGCTACCTAAAAGTTCTTGGCGCATACGAAACCATTTGAGTGTTTGGGTGATTGATAACCTAATACTACTGTTTTCTATAAGCTTGTCCGCATGGTTAGCAAGTGCACCATTAAACGCAGCACTTTTTGGCTTTATTACGCCCGGAGCAATTTTACTAAATATGATAATTATTAACTTAGCATCTCTAGTCATTTGCACTGGAGTGCTATCTTTGGTAGTAGGCATATTACTTCCAATAGAAATTTGTGCCTTTATAAATAATGCAGCATGGTTAAACCTCTCGGTTATAGATTGGTTTATCCAATTATGTAGAGGAGTGCCAGGCACTAGCTTGTTAACCGAAGGATTCTCTTTAAAAGCTTCGTACTCGATACTTTTTTGTTACTTTTCGGTATTATTTTACTACCATCATCGAAAGGAAAGAGTTAGTAAATTTTTTTGCTTAAGAGTTCCTCAGAATCGCTAGCTAATCTGACCGTTTTTAAATAAACAATAAAAAAAAGCCCTATTAAAATTGAAGGACTTTCTGGGGAAACACTATCTATCAAAATGATGTTATCGGCGGCGGCGAAACTTCGTTTGAAATTTCTCAACCCGTCCAGCGGTATCTACAAAACGCTTTTCTCCAGTGTAAGCAGGATGCGAATCAGCTGTAATATCACATATAATAACTTGGTACTCTACACCATCAATCTGTTCGGTTTTAGAACCGCGCATGGTAGATCGCGTTAAATATTTACAACCACTGGAAACGTCTACAAACGCAACAGGATTTAGATTCGGATGTATATCAGCTTTCACAAAAAAACACTAAAAAATCAGGATCTAACCCTGACGAGCCTTAAAACGCGGATTAGTTTTACATATAACATAGATACGACCTTTACGACGGACAACTTGACAGTCAGGATGACGGTCTTTCAAGGTTTTAATAGATGAAACGACTTTCATAGCTTATGAAATTATTGGAGTTGGAGAAAAAAGGGCGCATGTAGGACACTGTCAATCGCAAAGGCATAAATAATAATACATTATAAAATACCAAAAATCTTATCGTCTGTAAGTCTAAATATGGTACGTACACTTCGCTGTATTAATAATGTCACAATAAAGACATGCAAAAAATTGAGGCAATTTTAATCAAGTTTCTCAATCGCAACCCTACTCTCAAGGAGTAATGCTTCCACAATAGGATCATTTTTATAATCGTAGTAATACTTTATTTTAGCTATGCCAGCGGCAGAAAGAATCTTTGCACAGTTGATACATGGGTAATGCGTAACATAGAGTGAGGCCCCTTCAAGTGAAATACCACGCCTAGCTGCATCACTAACTGCGTTTTGCTCAGCATGAACAGTTGCTTGCTCGTGACCGTCGCGTACTCTAGAAACATGAGGCGCTCCAGGCAAAAAGCCATTGTAACCTGCTGCAATAATACGATTCTTCTGATTACCACCTGAAACTATGACACATCCAACTTGCAAGCGCTCACAGCTTGAGCGAGTTGCTATCAACAGGGCTGTCGCCATAAAATAACTGTCCCAAGCAGGACGTTCCTCGCATGAATTCGAAATTGCCGCAATCTGCTCTAACATTGATGGTACAGTTTTCTTCGAAACAATTATGTTTTGGCTTTTTATTGGACACATTAATAATAATGTAGTGCATCATTCCTTGAGCCCGCAACTGCCAAGTTGATTATATTAGTAAATTTAATCAACTTTAGAGTGCTCTATGGATAAACTGATACTTCTAAATAACCAGGTACTAACTGAGCTATAGTCTTCGGACTTTGTAACCAATCAAGTGCTGCTTCATCAAACGCAAGACTGCCGGATGACTGCGAAAGTATAGGGCCGCTGAGGTTAAATCCTGCCCTGCTTTGAAGGATGTAAAACCGCGCAACCCCCTCAGGGAATTGATCCTTATCCCAATTCAGACGCGCAATTAATTGCTGCGAAACATAAGTACTAAACTCATTTACGCTCCTAATTAAGGCAACTGAATCGCTATCCGCAAATGGTTCGACTTGTTGTGGAAAAACGCCGAAATCAAAAAAGAAAAGCCAATACTTAGAATCTAGTAAATCTATAGGTGCGGCAACATAGTGCTCTCTTGGAAGAGGTAAATTAACTGGAGCAAGGTCCGTTAGTAAGTCAATAGCTGGCTCATACTCTCCTAGTGATGTATTACTACTTTTCTTTATGCTAGAAACCAAATTTTGCGCAGCATTCCATTTTGTTGGAATGAAAAGTGGTGCAGAATCAAATAACAGAGCATTCTCTTCAGTCTGACCTTTTGCTGCTGCAGAATTAATTCCTGTATATTGCAAAAAGGCGGTTTGCGAGTAATTTTGAGGTAGTGTGTTAGTAGTAACTCGAAAAGCTACGAATACTATTACATGCACTATTACTCCTAGCACAAGAGCTACGCAAAATAGTGGAGTAAAAAGTCGTGGCTTACGACTTTTACGATCCAAATACTTAGATCGAAAGAACTCCAAGACTATCCGTTTCATTAAAACTGAAGATCCATATTTTCTAGATCTGTAACCTTTGAATTCTTCTGTCCAGCTATTTGTACCTGACCAAATCCTGCTGATTGTGCTATCTCACATAAATGAAGGAAACTATCTAATTGCATACCAGCCTGAGGCTTAATTAGTAGGACCGCAGTGCCAGTTGGATGAAGCTTAATATAATCAGCAAATGCTCTCTCTAGTGCGCCGATTTCATAAACCCGACCTTGGTAAAAAAGCATACCCTCATTTTCAATTGTTAAAACTGACACCTTCGCAGAGCTATGGTACACTCTAAAATTTGTACTAGGTAGATCAACTCTTACACCAGGAAATACTACGAAGCGGGTGAATAATAAGCTTACAAATAGTGCAATCACTAAAAGATCTAAAATTGGAATTAAATCGAGCCTAAAATCAGGTCTCTTCTGCCGACCAGATAAACCCAGCCAATCTGTGATTGGCCGGTGAACCGTAATTGTACTAGAAGAATACTTTCGATTCTGCTTCATTTTGGATTTACTGTAACTGAATCCTCTTCACTAACATTCGCCATCAGGGCAATATCTCGAGAAGTTAAAAACTCTAATATTTCGTGCCCTACCCATTCAATATCATGAATAATTGCTCGGACTCGCCCGAATAAAAAATGATGTCCTAGGATACCTATAACAGCAATTGCTAATCCCGTCGCTGAAGTAATTAGCGCTTCAGCTAAGAATTGGCTAAAGATAGCGCTATCTGCGTTTGAAGCCTCCAATACATAGAACGCCTGTAAGACCGCAATTAATGTGCCTAAAAATCCTAGCAATGGGGCTATGCGAGCTATGGCGGCTATTGTTCCAATACGCCGCTCAAGTCTTGGCAATTCAACAATTGCTGCAGACTCAATAGCACTAGCTATGGATCCGCGGGACTCCCCAATATGAAGTAATGCAGATTTTACAACTCTTGCTAGAGGACCTGGTGTCTCCTCACAAAGAGTAAGAGCTTCGATATGCCGCTTTTTTAATACTAAATTGCGAATCCCGTTCAAGAAGTCTTCGCTGCCAATTTGCCCTTTATGTAAGTATAGGGCACGCTCAATGAAAAGAACAAATCCGATAGAGCTAACAAATAGCAGTGAATACATAATCGGACCACCTTGAATTATAAATGTATTTTGTAGTGTTTCCATATGAAGTAAGTAAAAATTAATTAGTTGAAGGTAAGTTGGAAATGCGATTTTCAGCCAATTTTCGCCCTGGTAGATTATAAGCCTGCAGCTTGAGGTATATCTTGCGTGCTTCCAGTAAAGAACCAGTTTCTTCTAATAATGTTCCCAAGTCGAGCAAAGCACGACTAACCCAATAGCGACCAGTAACCCCTAGTTGATTCGATGAAGTTGCATTAAGTAAAAAGCGCTCAATAGACATAAAATATACCTCAACTGCTTCGGGTGAACGACCTGAAGCATTTAATGCAAAAGCCCACTTATAAGCAATCTCCATCATAAAATCTACTGGGACATTCGGTAAGTCCATTAAACGCTCTAAAATTGAAGCCACCGCCTTGATTTGAGTAGCATCATTTTTAGCGATAGCTAGCAAGCATTCTGCTCTAGCTAGTTCAGCGGCGTAACGCTGGGGATGATTTGGGTAAGAGTAGATCAAAGTCTCATAAATAATTTGTGCTCCAGCAAAATCATTCATTTTTCGAAGTAAATCTCCTTGCTTTAATTGTGCCGTAAATAAGAGCGAATCTTCAGGGAAGCCCTCCACTAATTCATTATATAGGCGCACTGCATCTGCATAAAAATCAACCCCGCGCTTTTCACAATATAGGGCCGCTTCAAATATAGATTGCGCCACTAGCCGACTCGAAGGATAGCGAGTAGAAAGGGTTAGTAATGTTTTTTGCGCAAACGAGTAATTTCCAACAGACCCATGGTATGCCGCCTCTATTAAGTAGGATCGCTCAGAGCAATCACTTTCTGGGTAGTCTTGTCTTAAGCGCAGTAGTTCTTCAGTCGCTCTAACTGTGTCGCCTTGGTGAAATAAGACCTCAACATTGAGAAGTACCAATTCTGCCATTAGCATTTTTATATCAGCTTCCAGAACAAGATTTGATGGTAGAGACTGCAATCGCCGAAGTAAACCCTCTACAGTAACCACCAAGCCTTCGGTTTCGCCTAATAATAGACTTAGCCTAGCATCCAACCAACGAAGCCTTAAATCAAGTGTAACGGGCACTGCTTGGTCGATACCACTTTCAAATAGAAAACGAAGACGATCTCTAGCTTCGCCAACTTTACCCTGCGATTGCAAGGCTTGTGCAACATTCCATTCGGCCTGCCACCGCACTAGGGAGTCAAAATCACTCGGCTCGGTGTACGTAATATCTAAATAACGTAGCGCTTGCGCTAAATCCCCTGAGCGAACTTCCGCTGTAACAATTCGTAAAAAAAGCTCTTCTGATAATGCTCCACTAGACCGATTAGAGGCTTGATAAAAATCCGCTGCATTCGTGTAATCTTTGTTAAGGAAATAACAATCACCAATCCACATATTAAGTCGGTCTCTCTGTGCTACCAAATCACTTTGATCTCGTAACTGGGTAAGTAAGTCAGCAGCAGTTCGATATTGTGCCGGAGAGCGTTGTAATGCTGCATAAGCAAGTAATTGGTAGACGTTCTCAATTTGACTCATACCTGGAAACTGCTCGAGTAAGATACTCGCATCCGCTTCAGCAACGGACAAATCGCCGTCAAATAAAGCCAACTGGCAACGCAAATAATACAAATGAGGCAACAATGAATGAGGCTCTGAACGAGAAATCATTTCATTTAGAAACTCAGAAAAATCACGCTCTGGATTATCCGCTCGCGCTAGCAACTGTAACGCAACCTCCATAACTAATCTATCTTTACCGCTTCGGATAAGTTCTCTTAAGGCAATTTGTCCTTCAGCCGTTTCTTTTCCAATTATCATAGCCCGCAGCAGGCGAAGTTGTTCTCGAGCAATATCTCCATAATTTTCACTTGAACTTTCTAATTCTGTGTCGATCACTGCGACAGCTTCATCAATACGCTGCATTTTATACAGTAGAACTGCGTATTCTTTGGCATATGCAATAGCAGCAACACCGTCTAATCGATCTAACTGAACTCGCATGTCAGTGACTAAACTATCATCTAGCTCTGAACCCAATAATTTCTGTCGTAAAATTAGACTACGAAAAAAAGCTGCCTGAGTGTCAGAAATTGCAGCAGATTCCGCACGAGTCCAAGCTGCCTCAATAAGATCATCTTCTTTATTAGAAGCCTCATCCAAGAGTCCGCCCAGTAAGTGGTACCAAGCAAGATCAATATCTATCAACTCATTTATATCGACTTTTGCGTAGGCCGTTCGTAATGCTAAAATATCAATATTAAAGCCATCACCATAGTTCGCAACGGACCAGTGCAACCAGAAGCGTGAACCCCTTTCACTAGGTAAAACTGACTCCAATGATTCGCGAGCCTCGTAAAACTTACCTCCTGCAATATATGCGATTGCTTTTAAAAACAATAGATTAGCTACTTTATCATCTGCAAGTGGCTCTATAGACAGCATTTCACTATATAACCGTATAGCAATACTTGGTAACCCGACTTCAAGAGCTTGAGCAGCTGATTGTAATTTCCAATCAAATAAGACATCTCCGTACGCATCAGTCTCATTAAGCGAGTGTCCTAAAAGAGGTGACTGAGCAAAAACAGTACTCGTAATACCCGCAACCATTACAACAGAAACGAAGGTAGCTAGATAGCATCTATGGTAATACTTAAAAATAAACCTCATTTTGTTCTTATCACAAAGATTGACTCCAATAGTTGCAAAAGGATTTTTCATTCAATGTATATGAAAAATGTACTAAAATGGTGCCCTCACTGGGAATCGAACCCAGATTAACTGTTTAGGAAACAGTAGTTCTATCCATTAAACTATGAGGACTAATGCATAATAACCCTATATAAAAGCTTTATGCCTACAAGATCACATTTAAATTATATTATTATTATTTAACTTGCACTCAAAACACAAACGCCTAACTTTCCGGCCTCTACTATGAGTACTGAATCTAAAAAACCGAATCGCTCTCGCAATCCTATGGATTATACTTACATGGACGTGGATCAACTTTCCCGTTTTGTGACCGAGACTGGTAAAATATTACCACGTAAGGATACTGGATTATCTGCTAAACATCAGCGCCGCATTACAAACTTAATTAAGCGTGCACGCAATATGCTAACAATGAAGTAGAGATAAGCGATTATTTATTTATCGATCCTTCCTTTCCCGAGGAGGGATTTTTTATACCCTAATTTGAAGCTTCCTATAATGAAATGCATGATACTAACACCCAATGAAGAAAATTTAAGTATTTGTCTACGGCAATTAAGAAAAGGAAAGGTTATAGGAGTGCCAACTGAAACTGTGTATGGACTTGCCGGCAACGCATTAAGCTATGAAAGTGTACAAAAAATCTTTTCCATTAAAGGTCGCCCCCTAATTGATCCGCTTATCGTTCATTGTTCTAGTTCTAAGGATGCTCGTAAATACATTTATGCGCCATCAGAGTTCGACCAATTATGCGCTGCATTTTGGCCCGGACCGTTGACCTTAATCCTCAAAAAAAGATCCATAATTCCAGATATTGTAACCGCTGGTCTAGATAGTGTAGCCATACGCATACCCAAGAATTCAATTTTCCAAAGTTTACTAAAAAATTTAAACTTCCCACTTGCCGCACCGAGTGCAAACCCATTCGGATATGTTAGTCCTACATGCGCGCAGCATGTAGAACAAACATTGGGCGATAGACTTGGTTTTATTCTTGATGATGGCCCCTGCAACCATGGATTGGAATCAACTATACTTGATATGCGTAATCCTGCTAACCCTAGTATTTTGCGCCACGGACCTGTCGAAGTAAGTGCTATAGAAGATATTTTGGGTGTAAAAGTGACTATTCATAATATATGCACGATAAAAAACCAGGCTCTGGAGTCTCCTGGTCTTTTATCAAAACACTATAGCCCTAATGCTTGTGTTAAACTGTTTGAACCGAGAAGTAATCCAAGAATTAAAGGTACAGAAAAATGCGCTATTATTTATCAATCTAAACGCAAAGAGGAACAACCCAAATTTAATCCAGCAGTTAATACCTACTGGCTATCAGATGACGGAAATCCGAAAGTCTGCGCCAATCAACTTTATTCATTACTACAAAAAGTTGATAAGTCCGGATTCAACCAAATATGGGTTGAAAAATCAAGCGATTCAAAACTAGGAATTGCAATAAACGATCGACTCATGCGCGCCGCCGCAGAGGATTAGTAATTTCTTTTACAAAACATACGTTGGCTAAAACTTAGCTCTCACGCGAAACTTCAGGAGTAATTTCATCATTAATATCAATATTATCAACTAATTGATCTTCAAAATCATCATCATTATCTATGTAGTAATCTTGATAACTTCTGTCTGAGTAATGCGAGTAATAGTAACTAGATAGAGCAGCACTGACATTATTTAATACAGATCCAAATACTGGAGTACTTGATTCCCACAAACGTCGAACATTAATTACTGCTGTTTTACGCTTCACCGTGTTAAACTTAATAACGTAAATAACACCATCTACATGCGGCAATATGTTGAGTGCATCACTCACTGCAGCTAAGGGCGGCGAGTCAATTACAATACGGTCATATTTTTCACGAAGGGATCTAAGCAACGAAGAATACTTTTCACTGTTAAGTACTTGAGTAGGATTTTTAGATTTTCCCCCGGCAGGCAAAACATCTAAATTAGGATAGACTTCATTAACAATGACTGAGTTTATATCTAAATCTTGTTCTATATAATCAATTAACCCAGTGTCGTTGCTAACTTGCAAGGACTTAGCAATATTAGGAAGTCGTAAATCACCATCAAATAAGAGCGTTTTATCGCCATTATTGGCGAAGGTTAGGGATAAATTAGAGCTAACAAATGATTTGCCTTCACTTGGAACAGTGCTCGTAGTCAAAAATACTTTCGCATCTTTACTTTCCTCATTGAGGCGTATTGCAGAGTGAATAGACCGAAAAGTTTCCGTCACATGCCTATCTACGTTGGAAGCAACGGCCTGTGCCTTAGTGGTAGAATCTAACTTCTTAATCTGTGGTATTACCCCTATTAATGGCAGACCAATTGTACCTTCTATATCGAAAGCGCTTTTTACTCGATCATCTAAAAAAGCAATTGCAAAAACAAGACCTAGGCCTGACGCTAAGCCACCAAACGCGCCAAATACTAAATTTAGAAATACATTAGGAGAAGAATGCCTAAGCGGCGGGAGCGCTTGATCCACAATTCTTGCATTCGGATTTTTTAAGTTTATTTGCGCTTTTTGCATCGTCATACGTGAGACAATGGCTGTTAGGAACCCCTGCTGAACTTCAAATTCTCGAAACAATGTATTGTAATCAACTCGCGTCTTACTTAGCTGTATCAGCTCGTTTTCTTTCTCTGCTAGCCTCTGACTAGACACTTCAAAATTACGTTTTGCCTCAATATATGATGCATATATCTTGTCGGTAGAATTTGTAACTGCTTCAGACAACTCAATCTCCGACTCTTGTAAGCGCTGTAATAATTGAATCATTACTGGATGCTTGGCTCTGTAGCGCTTGCCTAATGAAGAAATCTCAATCTTTGTCTTGGATACTTCTTGCAGCATAAATGCCACTCTTGATTGGTCTGCGATAAAAGATAGCTCCCATAAATCTCTGTCATCACGGCGATAAGATTCAATCAAGTTCCACTGAGTCTCCTGAGCATCAAATAGGTTCTTATTGCCAGACTTGATGGCGTTGAGGGTCATTAGTTGCTCATTCGCTATGTTCTCTTGCTGATCCAATGAAACTGCGTTGTGCTCCTCGCGATACTCGGCTAACTTAAGTTCTAATTCTTCGACTCTCTGACGCTGCTGATCGGCACGAATACGAAGGTCTTCAACTGCATCCATAGACGCGTCAACCGATTTAGTTAAATTGTAAGCAATGAATTCATCCGCAAATAAATTAGCTACACGTGCAGCAATTATTGGATCTGGATGGGTAAAGCCTATGTTAACCATTAAACTCATCCTTCGGGGAATAACTCTACGATTTTTTGCTAACATCTCAACTGGAGTTAGTGGTCCTGCTAAACTAAAAGCGTCTACATAGGGAGCCATAAATCGTGCCCGCTCCTCATCCTGTAGTCTGCGCTCAACAGCTTGTATAATTGAGAGACTCTCAAGTACACTAATCTGAGTATTTAAATCCTCCGCTGAAAGTATTTGATTTGGCTCCATCTCTGACTCGTCACGCATTGCAGAAGGATCGTCACGCAACAGCTGTACACTAACATAAGCAGTATAAACCTTTGTCTTGTTGAAAGTGTAGAGAATGGAACCAGAAAAAATGATAAAGAATGCAACGACTAAATACCATACTCGCTCACGCAACATTAAGATATAATCGCTGATCGAACGATGAGATATGGAACTGTATCCTGAGGAGTTCGAACCATACGAACCGTAGGGACCATAATTGCCACCAAAATAACCGTAATTACCCGATCCATAACCATACCTTCCACCTACATTCGGATCAGGACCACCTCTTACATAATCATTCTTCATATTTTAATATTATGTTTAAATTACTCTTTCTGGTACAGTAATCGTATCGCCTTCTTTTAAGAATATATCAGAAGCATCCCCACGGCGAATTTCATCATAATTCACGTCAAATGGCTTTGAACCGTCCGTACGCTTAATTCTGACTTTTTTAGGATTACCAAGTCGTGTAACCCCGCGACATTGCGCAATTGCATCAATTAATGACAAATCTTGATCCGGCTCTATCATAATTTTACCAGGCATCCCAACCATACCTAAAACATGAACGAATTTAGGCGCAAAGGATACTACTAGTACGGAGATTTGCGGATCGACCAAATAATCACGATTATACAGATCTGTGACCAATGACTGCGACTCAGCTATAGTCATACCTGCTACACTAACTTTACCAATCAATGCCAATGCGACAGTTCCATCCGCTTCGACACGTACTTGNTTGTCTANNTCCGGTTCTTGGTAAACATTAATTTCTAAAACATCAGAAGGCTTTAGTATGTAATTTTGACCTACCGTCATACCGACACCTGGCGCAACGCTAGTAGAGCTGATATTTGAACCAGTAAATCCGGCACTAGAAGATGGACCACTTCCTGATGCATCTTGCCCTTTAGTGGGTAAAGTACTAAATAATACTATAACAAAAATATATGATAAAAATAGTCTCATAAATTAATAACGCCTAAAGCTAGGCATCTATTTCTAGTAGTTAAAAAGATAACTAGTAACGAAGTGACACCCCGAAATCAAATGAATGGTCGGAGTAACTAATACTTCTTATAGAATTGGTATCATTATCAGTAAAAGTATAACCAGTGTTAAATATCCAATTAGCATTCATTACATAAGATAAACGTAAGCCAAAAATAAACGTATCGTCTTCTCGACCATCGCCCCCTGCATAATCACGCTTTGCATACTTAAAATTAATCCCTGACGACCAATTAGAGTTGATTGTATAATTATTACTTAAATAAATAGCTGTTACTTCTGTTGTAGTTCCATCTCCTCCGGCATCAAAATCTTGAGACCCTCCCAACGTACTAATTAATTTTGGTGTAACAGTCCAGTTAGCAGAGCCTTCGACGCCTAACATATCATTTTCAGTATATGGTAAATTCGGTCTTTTTGTAGTATTCTCGCGCAGTCCAACCTTAATATTACCATTTAATTTTTCTGTCAGCTGGCCCCGTAAACCAACATTGAAGAAGTCTTGATCATTTTCATAATCTGGTCGCGGAGTGTTTGTAAAAACCGGCTGGTTCGTAATCTCAGTATTGGTGGGAGTATAACCAATGCTTATGTCTAGCTTGGGAGTAAGCTCATAGTAAAAATCGATAGGAATACTTATCTTATCCCTATCGGCAGCAAGCGTAGCAGCCACACCTTTGTATTCTAAAGTGCGTTTGTTAACCGCTAAGCCAAAACTAAATTTGGGCGATAATTCGTACTCCGCATCAAGTATAGACGTTACAACCTCACTTTCAATTAATTCCCCGGAAATATTTGTGCTGCCACTAGGCGAATAAGTAGAATTATTTTCGACATAACTTGCCTGAGCTTCTAATTCAAGACGATCTGCAGTATATGCTAAGAGCGCGGCGTAACGTTTCGCTTCATTATCAAGATCATCAAAGTCTTGATACCTAGAGATATCATAGTTAGCATTTACTGTGATACTCAAGTCTGTACCTCGTCCTACAATTAATTCTAAGCCTGGAGAAACCATCACGACTACATCTTCTTGCTCATTTTTAGAATCGCTACGAAATAAATTAGAACTAGCACGGGCTGAAACATCCGCATCTATGTAAATTTCTGCACTATCTCCGATCGAAATGAATGCGGATGCTTGGGTAACTACCGGCAAAACCAAAGACGGAAAAAGAAGCAAGGAGAAATAAAATGGTGATAATTTCATGTGTAATCTTAAATATGGTTATAAAGATAAACACCTTAATAAAGGGTTTACAAGATATTGTTTAAATAAAATACCTTGCAAAGAAAATATAGGACACCCTACATTGTCACTCTTTTCATATGGTTATTTAAAATTTTATTATACATAAATTATATATTTTTTGTATGTACCCCGTTAATAAAACTGAAAAAAAAGTAAGTCATGAGAAAGTGACTCTACTCGGTTTTGCTGTAACCAAAAAAAATCAAGACGGGAGCATAATAATATCTCTACGCTGGGGACGCATATTAATTTGCTTTCTGATAATATTTTGCTTCGCATGGTGTAGTGTTGCAGGAGGATTATATCTTTGGTTCAAACACAATAAAGATTTTGATTCTGTCCGTTTTAGTGGAATGCTAGCACTCCCATTTCGCATCCAAGAACATCGCAAAGAAATGGGAGACTATCATGTTAAAAAAGGTTTAAAATTACTCGGAGAGAAAAAATATAGTGATTCACTGCGTCTACTTAGATTAGGCGTTGCCCGTTCACCAGGCAACTTAGAAGGAATCATGGTACTAGCAGTATTCTATGATAAATGGATCAAAAGGCCTGATATTTCAGCAAATATTTTGATCAAAGGTTTAACTGCGGGGAATGGTATAGACGATGAAGATTACCTAAAAGCAACATTAAGAAGCTTACATGATAACCAGATGGATGATGCTATACAATCTATTGCAGAGAAGCACTTGCCAAAAGTAGTGGAATTAAACGTGAGAAACAAAATATTAGCCTTCTCTACAGCTAAATCACATACACTTAGAGGAAATTTTGATAGGGCTGAAGAATTTATACGTTCTTACGAGCTTCTAAATGATTTGGATGGATTACTGCTTTCTGCTCATATCAGTTGGGCGCGTGGAAACAAAATATCTGCAATCAATAAACTTGAGGTTTCTATAGAGAAATTTTCAAGTTCGGAATCACTACTTATGGCTTTAAGCAAATATAATAGAGAAATGGGAAAGTATGATGATGCACGTCGGTACGCAATATATAGAAATACGTCTGATCCACTAAGTGTGGCACCAAAAATTGAACTATTGTATATTTACAACCAGTCTGGCGATATTGAAAGAGAAGAAAAGGAAACTTTACGAATGCTAAAACAGTTCAGAGGTGATGAAAAAGCTTTATTAGCATTAGCCAATTTTTCAGCAGACAGTGGTAATATTAGTTTAGCAAGACGTACTTATGAAGAAGCACTAGAAAATGAATTCAAAATAGATGTATTTGCTCTGTTACTAATTGAATCACATTTAGTCGATAAAGATTATCAAGGAGCATTGAACTTTGCAGAAGAACTTTTGAACGAAAGACCTGACTGGCTAGAAAAGCATTGGTCTATATTTTCTAGCCTACGATCAGTTGCCTCTTTTGGTAACAATAGATCCGACTTAGGAGAAATTTATTTACAAGAATATCTAAGTTCTAGCAGTAATGACTTTCACCCTGAACGAGCTTTAGCGATAGCAAAACGTTTCAAAGATATCAACTGTTTACAGCAAGCACGAACAATTTTGCTAAGTGCATACAGAGAATCTATTAATCATCAAAAGGTTCTATCAGAACTTATAAGCGTAGAATTAGAAATTGGTAACACTGAAAATCTTAATACTTTACTAAAGCAGTTATTAACAATGCGTCGACCAGAAGCAAAGCTAATTGCAAAGGCATATAAAAAACTAGGAAGTGACCGTTTTATCTTCACACCCAATCGAGAAAATTTACTTATGGAGCTAAACGCCGAATTACGTGAGCGCCAGCTTTAGCAAAGGGTGCAAGTTTGAAATTTTATTACAAACTTACATTGCCGATTTAAACTAGATTTGTCGAACGTAGGTAGAGATAATACGACGGTCATCTGCATCAGTAATTTTAATCTCTAACCCGTACGTGGTTAGTTGCTCTCCGAGCTTTGGGATACAGCCTAGTTCATGTGTTATGAGACCCCCAAAAGTAGAAACCTCGTCATTATCGATTTTTACATTCAACTTTGCTTCTAAATCATGTAAAGGTGTAGATCCAGATATACTGTAAGTGCCGGGAGTACGTAGCTCGAGAATTAAAGCTTCCTCGCTATCGAACTCATCTTGTATATTACCGACTAATTGCTCCAATATGCTTTCCAAGGTCACAACTCCGAGGACTCCTCCGAACTGGTCAGCTACAAGTGCCATATGAAGCTTTGCTCGCAACATCCGCTGCAGAGCCTCCTCTAGTGGCGTCTCAACTTCAAATACTGCGGTTTTTCGCTTAATTAGTGATGGGTTTATAGCGGCATCATTATCGAACCCACGGAAAATATCTTTGATATGAATAATTCCTAGGCATTCGTCCAAATTGCTGTTACAAATTGGAAACCGTGTATGACCAGCTAGTTTCATACGATTCAAATTTTTAGAAATATCCTCTTTTAAATCATAAATAAGCACCATATTGCGCGGCAAAAGAACATCGTGTACAGTTAGCTCCTGCATTTGGATTGCACGATCTACTATACGGCGAGCAATAGGAGACAGAACTGAACTATCCTCACCGAGCGCGCGAATCTGGACATCTAAGTCTAAGGGATTAAGTTCATCATTTAAACTTAAGCCAAAATAACGAAATAGCAGCGCTTTACAGCGCCTGAAGAAAAAGAGCGCAGGAAATGATATTAATTTAAAGGCAAACAAAACTCGGTAAGATAGTAGAATACTACGTACAGGGTCCTTAATCGCTAATCCTCTTGGTAAGATTTCAGCGACAAAAAAGTGGATTAATACAGCTAGCCCAAAAGATATTACTAACAAAAGCCACTGCTTCGGCACATTAGCGAAATTCCATATATTAAAGCCCGCACGAACAAGTGGCACTAACAACAAAGCAAGGCCAACCGTACATATAGTCTTACTGAAACGAACTACACGGCCGGTCAGATCAGCACTATCTATTAAAGCAGCCAGTCTGCGACGCTTTCTTAGTAAACTTAATGACTCATTATTAATGCCTCCATAGCGAATCTTAACTAATCCTATTTCGCACATTACCAGACAAGCATGTAAAAATAATACGGTTGCAACTGCCAATAAAAGAGAAAGTAAGTTGAATAGATTTCCTGACATATGAATTACCAAATCTTCTCTGCTAGCATTTCTTCAACTGCAACCAATAATTTCTCATTCTCATCAGGTCGGCCAATGCTGATACGAACATAATTCGGCATATTATAAACATTTAGGGGACGAATTATAATGCCTCTTTTTAAAAGCTCATATGAGAATGATTTCCCACTAATAACTTCACACAATACGAAATTAGCGCAGCCCCCGTATGTTTTGATTCCAAGCTTTGACAATCCTGAGCAAAGTCTTTTGCGACCTAATTCATTTTCTCTACGACACTTATTTGTAAAATCTTTGTCTGCTAAAGCCGCACAAGCAGCAACCTGCGCTAGACTGTTAACATTGAAAGGCTGCCTTACGCGCTGGAGTAATCTAATTAGTTCTGGGTCTGCATAGCCATACCCAATGCGTAAGCCACCAAGTCCATATATCTTAGAAAAAGTTCGTAAGCAGATAACCTTATGCCCTGCAGCAATTGTTGGACGTAANTCTGGCGCTCGCTCAAGGTACTCGGCATAAGCTTCATCAACACATAAAATAACATGTTTTGGCAAAGAGTGAGCAAACTGCAGTAAATCCGATTCAGTATTAGACGTGCCAGTTGGATTATTTGGGCTAGCGACAAAAATCAATCTGGTCTTTTCGGTCACAGCTTCTCGCATTGCATGTAAATCATGCGTTAAATTTATCATGGGCACTTCAATCGCTCTAGCGCCAAATAGCTGAGTAACTAACTTATAAACGATAAAGGCTTGGGCACTCATGACCACATCTGTTTCTGGTCCAAGAAAAACATGCCCCAAAAGCTCGATTAATTCATTCGATCCATTTCCAATTACAATAGATTCAGGGACAATTTCATGCTCGCTAGCAATAGCGTTGCGCAACTCTACACAGGCGGCATCTGGATAGAGTTGAAGCTGCCCCAATTTTGACTGCATTGCTGCTAATGCTAGTGGTGAAGGCCCGAAAGGGTTTTCATTGGATGCTAACTTTGCGACTTCATTTATTTTTAGCCCAAAGTCGCGCGCAACTACTTCGATCGGTTTACCCGGTTCATAAACCGGTTGCCCTAAGACACCAGCGTTCGCAAGATTAGCGTATTCCATTAGATACTTTTAATTTGTATTGCAGACGATCGATTGCAACAAAAAGTATATAATTATAACTATGAAAATTCTCTTAACAGGTGCATCTGGCCTACTAGGTAATGCATATGCTTTGGCCGCAGTTCGTCGTGGACATGAAGTAATAGGGCTTTCAAATACTTTCAAAGCGACCGCTCCTGGCCTCGCGCGTTGCGAATTAATTGACGGCAGAGATCACGAACGTATTACATCACTTTGTCTAGAAATATGGCCAGATGTAATCGTTAATTGTGCAGCAATATCTAGTCCTGCACAAGTAGATGCATACCCTGCTCTAGCTGAGCAAATTAACGTAGCGCTGCCCAGACTGCTTGCCCAGTTAGGAACACACTTAGGCGCTCGGTTAATTCATATCTCAACGGATATGGTCTTTGATGGTCGCAGCAAGATTGCTTATCGGTCAACTGATATGCCTCAACCTGCCAACCTATACGGACAAACTAAACTAATGGCTGAGCGCGAAGTCCTGGAGCACAATCCAGAAGACCCTTTAGTGCTTCGTATCCCTATACTAATGGGCAATAGCTTAAAAGGCTCTCGAAGCATTCACGAAAAACTAATACAGACTATTAAAAATAAGGAGCGACCTAAACTTTTCTGTGATGAAATTAGGCAACCGTGTTCAGCAGAAAATGTTGCAGATGTTTGCGTGGAACTATCAGAGCGCAGAGACTTACATGGCATCTTTCACTGGGCAGGAACAGAAAGGCTGAGTCGTTTTGAAATAGGTCAGCGAATTTTAAAGCATTTTAATTTACCTGTTGATGCAATTGATTCTGCAATGCTAAGTGATCAAAGTAATTGTGCTAATCGCCCACGAAATCTGTGTTTCAACTTACACCCCATAGTAAGTAAGTTAAAAACAAAAGCTGTTAATTTTCAAGATCAGCTTAATTCTCTAACTTATTGCGCTCCACTGCGAGGTTAATTTATGCCACTTCTTAGATTACCCAATTCTTTTGCTGATGCCTCTACAAATATGGCCATTGATGCAGCGCTGCTAAAATCAATACCAGCAGAAGTCGCACTCTTTCGTCACTACGCTTGGTCGGAGCCCACCATCACTTTTGGATACACTCAAAAGTGGGTAGAAGTGCATCCACAATTTTTAAGTTCCCTTGTTTTTTGCCGACGTATCACTGCCGGAGGAATTGTAGACCATAGAAACGACTGGACTTATGCACTAATACTTGGATGTGGTCTAAAAGCCGTTATGAAAAAATCATCAGAACTTTATTATATACTGCATAATTGTATTGTAGCTGAATTAAAAAAGCAAAATATCCAGAGTAAATTAGCTCCGTGCCTGCGGCAATGCTCTGATAATACAGTAAACAAAATTGCTATTTGCTTCCAACAAGCAGTCGCTAATGACGTAATAACAAAAAATGGCCAAAAAATAGCTGGTGCAGCGATAAAAAGAAATCGATTAGGACTGCTCATACAAGGTTCTGTAGACCGTCAAACTCTACCAAAAAACTTTGATTTTAATACTTTTTCTAACGGTTTGGTACAGCAACTATCACACGCTCTGGATATACCTATTGGTCACACTAATGACCTATATAGCCCTTTTGAAAGCACTCTAATAAATCAAGAACGTATTCGATTTGAGAGCGCAACATGGCTGGAANGACGCTAATTATTAGTTACTGATCAGTTAGCGTTAAGTATCTGCCAAGCTTGTCCTTGCATCCAAACGATTCGACCATAATTCTACATAANTAATGCCAACTAAAGATCGTGAATTTGTGCATCTGCATGTCCATACCGACCATAGCCTACTAGACGGATGTGCTCGTGCAGATCGCCTTTGTGAGCGAGCTTCTGAACTCGGCATGAAGGCTCTTTCTATAACAGATCACGGCGCCCTCTATGGACTTACCAAATTTTTTAAACAGGCCCAAAAGCATAAGATTAAACCTCTATTGGGCTGTGAGATTTATCTAGTTTTTGAAGAAGTGCTAGCTGGAACAAATGAAGAGCGAAAAAAACAAAGATCGCGTCACATGGGGCTGCTTGCACGAAATTTCACTGGCTACCAGAACCTATGCAAAATTGTCTCGATAGCTCACACGCAGGGGTTCTACAGAAATCCGCGCACCGACCTAACTACCCTAGCAGCACATAGCGAGGGGCTTATCGGATTTTCAGGATGCCTCGCAGCAGTAATACCTCAATATTTACTAGAGGGAGAGTTCGATAAAGCACGAGCAGCAACTGCACAATTCGTCGATATTTTCGGTAAAGAATACTTTATTATTGAGCTAATGGATCATGGGATCGAAGAACAGCGCCGCATTATCCCAGACCTACTAAAGATTGCAACCGAGTTTGAGCTCAAAGTCGTTGCTACAAATGATGTGCATTACGTTGATAATACTGACTGGGAACCCCACGATTCTTTGCTGTGCATTCAGACTGGTGCGAAGGTCAATGACGAAAAACGCATGCGCTATGATGCGCAGCAGTTTTATCTGAAATCACGAGAGGAGATGGAAATAACATTTAAAGAAATCCCACAATCTATAACCAACACCTCCGCAGTGGCAGAAATGTGCGAAGTAGAGCTACCTTTTGGAGTCGATCATTATCCAGTATATAAACGGTCTATTGAAATAAACAATGCCACTGATAACATTAATTTCGAGCGTATTTTGGACCTATACGTAGAAGCTAAAAATGCAGTGCATAGTCGAGATGGCGAAATATCCATCACTCTTAGCTCATCCGAAAGAGATAAATTAAAAGAAAATGGACTCTACTTATTCGAACTATGCAAGGCTGGCCTAAAAGAGCGTTACGGCACTGATTATAATTCTTGTAGGGCAAATTGGGATCAAGCTACAAAAAAGGACCGACGATACTGCGAACAACTCGAATACGAAATTGCGATAATATCAGGTACAGGCTTTGTTGATTACTTCTTGATTGTTTGGGATTTCATTAATTGGGCACGAGAAAAACTTATACCTGTCGGCCCAGGGCGTGGTTCTGGCGCTGGTTGTATTGTCGCCTATGTTTTAAAAATTACAGACATCGACCCACTAAGCTTTGGATTACTATTTGAACGCATGCTTAATCTAGAACGAGTATCGCCGCCAGATTTTGACGTTGACTTTTGCATGCGCCGCCGTGACGAAGTCGTTAACTATGTTCGCGAAAAATATGGTGAAGATCGCGTTGCCAATATCATAACATTTGGAACTTTTGGGGCTAAGATGGTGGTACGTGACCTAGCTCGAGTGAATGATATTGAGTACTCAGAAGCGAATAAATTAGCAAAGATGATCCCTGATGAACTCAATATATCACTCGATGAATCTGTAAAAAAATCTCCGGAATTACAACAAGAGCTTAGACAGAACACGATCGCGCAATCGATTATCAAACAAGGACGTGTTATCGAGGGTATGGTGCGTAACACAGGTAAACATGCCTGCGGCGTTATCATAGCAGATCAAGATATCACCAATCTCGTTCCTGTGACCCTGCAGGAAGGTGATCTTACCATTCAATACCCCAAAGGCCCAGCAGAGGACTTAGGACTATTAAAGATGGATTTCTTAGGCCTTAAAACCTTAACCGTACTCGACGATGCGCAAATAAATATACGACAAACACAAAAACTTCCTTCATTTAATATCGAAAAAGTCCCACTCAATGACTCACCGACTTTCGAACTGCTTAATAGCGGTCGCACAGTTGGAGTATTTCAACTAGAGTCAGGAGGGATGCAACAGCTTTGCCGGCAAATTGGATTGGGTTCTTTTGAGGAAATTATAGCACTTATCGCACTCTACCGACCAGGTCCAATGCAATTCATTCCTCAGTTTATTCAAGGAAAGAAGGATCCAAATACAGTAAAAATCCCACATCCACTTCTAAAAGATTTAGTTGAAGAAACCTATGGCGTTCTCGTGTATCAAGAACAAGTCATGCAAGCAGCGCAAATAGTTGCGGGCTACACTCTCGGTGGAGCAGATATTCTACGCCGAGCAATGGGTAAAAAAGAACAGAAGGTAATGGAGGCTCAGAAGCAAGTATTCATTGATGGAGCAAAAAAGAGGAATTCAATTGATGCAAAAACAGCTGAAGAAATATTCACATTACTCGAAAAGTTTGCTGAATATGGTTTTAATAAATCGCACTCTGCAGCATATGCCATGCTCAGTTACCGAACTGCATATCTTAAAGCAAATTATCCGGTTGAATTCATGGCAGCAGTTCTCTCCTCGGAGCAAGGAAATGCTGATAAAATAGCGAATTTCCTCGAAGAGTGCAAACATATGAAAGTCCCAGTGATTGGTCCAGATGTGAATGCTTCTGGNAAAACGTTCACTCCTGTAATCGAAAGTAATAGAGGAAGCATTCGTTTTGGTCTGGCTGCAATAAAAGGTGTCGGTGAGGGAGCTGCAGAACTNATTATCTCCGAAAAGAAAAATTCGGGAGACTACGAAAGCTTNAGTNATTTCATACTCCGCTGCTCAGAAAAATCGATCAACAAACGTGTCATGGAAGCTCTTATTAAAACAGGGGCTTTCGATTCACTCGGGCAAGATCGTGCTCATCTTTTGAGTACTCTCGACGCGGAACTCGCCGAATCCACAGTTCGGCGTGAAGACATCAGAAAAAAACAACCGTCCTTATTCAAAGACTTTGATTTGGGTTATGGAGTCGCTGAGGAAGACAAATCTGCTGACAACCGATTAGTTTCAGATACAATGTCAATTACTGAGAAGCTTCAGTATGAAAAGGAAATGCTCGGCTTCTACATATCCGGACATCCAATGGATGCTTATGCTGGATTGGATGTCGCTATAGACAGCTTCGTAAATATCGAAGAGGCTAATCGAGACTTCAACGATAGACAGCCCTACCGACTTGGAGGTATCATTAGTAATGTACAGCCTAAGTATACGCGTAAAGGTAGTCGGCAATTCGCCGTCTTTAATGTAGCGACTAGAAATCATACCTATGAATTAATTATGTTTCCTGATGCTTACGCTAAAAATGGAGCACGCATCGAAGAGGGTAAACTAGCTCTCATCCATGGAACAACCAATCGACGAGATAGCGAGCTAAGCCTTACCGCTAACGATATTTTCGACCTAGAAAGGTCGATTCCCCAGATTATCCAAAGAATCAATTTTATCCTCCATCCGAAAGCATCTGCGCCAGAATTCTTACAAACCTTGCGCAGTATAATTGACGAAGAATACAACAAATGCCGCGATAGTGATCATACCAATCTGCATAGCTCTGAAGTTTCAATTAGTTTTCTAATTGATAATCAAATCATCGAAACTAGCTCATCCAATGCTCTTAAAATAGAAATTAACAGTTCGAATTACAAAGCGCTAAGGCAGCACCCGTCTGTAGCAGGTATACGAGTAGAAGCATTTCCTATGCAGGCAATTGACGATCACAAAGGATGGGAAAAACGAAAAGGTAAGTAGTTTACTCCTTCAATTGACTCACTTGAGATGCACACTAGCAGCCAACTAAAGACACAATTTAAAGAAAACTACCAATCTCTCGAATTTTGGTATCATAGCGTCTTATATTTATTACTGATTATTGCATTCTGGCCTATTACTCGATGGTTTGCTGACACAGCTCAAGCACAAAGCCGCATACTGCATGCATTCATTGTAATCGTATTCGCCACAGGTTTTCTAATTCGCTTTAGTAGGGTAAAGATTTCTGCTGCATTTACTCTAAATCCTAAGGCTCGCGTTACATTAATTGCAGCCTACACACTACTTTTTATAGGCTATATAAATCAATTATGGGTACTCAAATTCCCTAATCTAAGTGCTCCATTCTTTTTGCTGTTAAGCACAATAGTTAATATATCTGCCTATTGCCTAGCTATCACTTCCGTATCTTTTTTCTTATTTGGTAAGTATCTAGACCGAATTATATATACTATAAGTGGTACATTTTGTGTTTTTCTTTTATTCAGCACACTACTTGAACCGCTGGATTGGCCCTTGCGAGGCATAACAGGCCAATGGAGCGCGGCCCTGTTAGGCCTAGCAAAACAAAATGTTGCACTGCAATTTCATCAAATTGGAGATGATATTTCACAACTACTTTTGGTTGTAAATGGCCAAACATATCATGTGGCAACTGAATGTAATGGATTTGGAGTCATCTTAACAAGTATACTAATCTCTGTTATGCTAGTTATTTTTCGGAAAAGGAGCTACTTCGACTGTATACTTAATATAATGACTGGAGCAATTGTTGGCTTTGCCTTTAATATCTTTCGTATAATAAGTATTGTCATGGTAGCCCCACTAATGATGAATCATTACCACTTAATTCACGAGGTTATAGGAGGTATTGCATATTGGAGTTGCCTGCTATTTGTGTGGTGGCTTTTTAAAGGCCCGATTGAAAGTGAAAATAAGTAATATATGTATTATAGTCTAATTTATTGAACCTATAAATAAACTTTTATGAATATAGAGGTTTACACTGAGTTTTCTACTTCGCGTACTAAGAGCACTGCTTTTAGTAGTGCCTCACCAAGGGCTTTAAATCCTTCATTTGATACACAAGAGATTGGATAAACCTTGTGTGAGCATTTTTTTTCAAAGTGCTCTATATTCTCTTCTGCAACAGGATCATCCATTTTGTTCGCAGCTACCAATATTGGCTTACGAGACAAACTAGCTTTGTAGAGCTTTAGCTCTCCAAGCAGAGACTTATAATCACCGATTGGCTCACGCCCATCTGTGCCTTGCATATCGACCATGATCAATAAGACTTTGCAACGCTCTACATGTTTGAGGAAGCGGTGACCTAAACCACGATTCTCACTGGCGCCCTTTATTAAACCTGGGATATCCGCGAGAGTAATTCGCTGATATAGATCTGGATATTCCATAACTCCGACCGTTGGGAAAATAGTAGTAAATGGGTAAGCCCCAGTTTTAGGATGCGCATTCGTTAGCATATTAATAAGTGTCGACTTTCCTGCATTTGGGAATCCAATTAATCCTACATCAGCAATCGTTTTTATCACTAATCGGAATTCGCCCTCCTCACCAACTTTACCTAAAGTAATTTCGCGTGGAGCTTGATTGGTAGAAGATTTGAAAACGGTATTGCCTTTGCCACCAGCACCGCCTTCTAAAATTAAGATGCGCTCTCCATGAGCAAGCACTTCTGCGAGCGGCTCATCTGATTCTAAGTCCACTAAGACCGTTCCAACAGGCAACCGTAGCAGCAAATCTTCACCACCTGCCCCATGCTGATCACTGCCACGACCTGGCTCGCCGTTTTCAGCAGTCCAGCCTGGTTTAAAACGATAATCTGTCAAATCTGCTACATTTTCATCACCAATAATATAAACGTTTCCACCTCGTCCGCCATTACCGCCATCAGGTCCACCCTTTGGCTCATATTTGGCGCGACGAAAGCTGAAGCAGCCATCACCACCTTTCCCTGCCTTAAAACGTACTATTACCTCATCATAAAACATACTTCGTTTTCATCTGCTAACATGCGCATTGCAACTGCAAAGGAGATGATACAGTCTAGAACTATGCTAAACAGTCAAAATGTAGCCATTATTGATATCGGAAGTAATTCAATAAAATTATTAGTAGTTAGTAAAAGTGTAAAAGACGGCAGTCTTGAGTCTCGCTACTCCAAGACTTTGGAAACTCGAATTAGTAGTGGCATTACTCTCGATCCGCCACAAATCAGTGATTCAGCAATGTCTGCCGGTGTGCAGTCTGTACGGAAACTTTACAAAGAGGCTCTATGCTACAAGCCACAAGAGGTACGTATTGTCGCAACTAGTGCAGTACGAGATGCTGTCAATAGATCGGAATTTAATAAAAAAATTGAGTTAGCGACTGGTTTGAGTGTCCATATTCTAACAGGGGTACAAGAAGCCCGCGCAATAGGTCGCGGATTATCGTGCGACCCTCAAGTAAAAAAATCCAAAAAATTCATCCAAATAGATCTCGGAGGAGGTAGTCTTGAATACATTCATTTTGATAGTGATTCTATTGTTCAAGCAGCCTCTTTAGCACTTGGTTCTGTAAGAATCACGGAACGCTTTATTAAAGATCCAAGTAAACCCATAAGAAGGGACGTTGAAAAATCCATCCAAAAGCATGTAACAAAGTTGATTAAAAATGAAGGCCTTCTTAAAACTCCTTACTTAGGATCATTAATTGCTACAGGCGGAGCACTCACCGTGACACGGGCAATCTTAGCAGCTCGTGATAATAGAGCCTTGGAAGAGTTCTCCCCACTGATATCTCTACTACAGATAAGAGAAATAAAAGCTGAATTGATAAGCCAACCATTATCTGAGCGCATAAAAATTAAAAGTTTACCAGCTGCTCGCGCAGATATTCTTCCTGCAGCACTAATTACTATTGAGCAAATAATGAACTTGATGAGGTATACGCAATTAATGCACTCACAGTATAATTTGCGCTACGGAATTGCTTTAGATATTCTGCAAGCAGTCAAATAATCTTAAGTTTTTTAATTACCTGATTAAAATCTGCCGGTATCGCAGCGTGAAAGTGCATCAACTCGTTGCTCTTAGGGTGTCGCAACTTGAGTTCGGTAGAGTGTAACATCACTCGCGGTACTTCCACAGATTGCAACGAATGATCCTTATACCCATAGCTTTTATCGCCTAGCAGGCAATGGTTAAAATGTGACATATGCACTCGTATCTGGTGAGTTCGTCCCGAGTGAATTACGCAATTTACCAATGAAGCTGCTTCACCATATTTTTCTACCACTCGCCAATCGGTATGTGCTGGCAGCCCATTTACTTGAACTGACATTCGTGTACGGACAACTGGATGACGACCAATTGGCATCTTGATACTACCGGATTGCATTTTGGGGACACCTAAAACAAGTGCATTGTAGCTCTTATAAATATCGCGATCAGCAAAAGCATATGCTAATTTATGGTGGGCTAGATCTGTCTTAGCGACAACTATTAGACCACTTGTTTCCTTATCCAATCGATGTACAATACCAGGTCTATCTGGAGCCCCAATAGAACTCAATATCCCCCCTGTATGGTGTAACAATGCGTGGACTAGAGTATCATCTGAAGTACCGTTTCCTGGGTGAGTGATCATTCCTGCGACCTTGTTTATGACTACAATTACTTCGTCCTCATAAATAATCTCTAGAGGTATTGCTACAGCTACAGGTACAGTACTTAAATCAGGTTCCTCTAAAACTGCGCGCAAGTGTCCAGACTTCGTTAATTTAAAACGTTTATCGATAACTACATTATCAAATGTTACCAACCCTGCCTCGAAAGCACACTGCAATCTTGAACGGCTCACATCATCAAGTTTAGACGCAAAATACTTGTCTGCACGAACGGAGCCTACATCGCTATTTACGGTGCATTCGATTATACGCTCAGTTATTTTTTGCATATGTTCTGGCCTTGGCGCAATCGCTACCAATCTGTTTGCTTAGGGCTTTCAACGAAGGAAATTTCTGCTCTGCACGCAAAAAATTAAGCCACTCAATAGTAATAGTTTCTCCTGGTTGTACCTGCGTACCTTCAAGTGCGTGTACCTCTAGTAGTGGGCTTTGACAGTCGGCAACTGTTGGACGCAATCCATAATTAGCGACTCCATAAATCCAAGTGCTTGAATCTATACTATGAAAGCGGACGTAGTAAACTCCGTGCCGTGGTTCACACTCTGGATTCCAGTTCAAATTAAGTGTAGGAAAACCGATACGACTTCCAAGCCCTTCCCCTGTAATCACAGAGCCCCTTGTAAAATAATTGTAGCCCAGTAAGGCATTAACATTAGGGATCGAACCTTTCTTAAGCTCCTTTCGTATACGAGTGCTGCTAATTGGTGCGCCACCGAAATGCAAGCGGTCTACACTAAAGACATCCAAGCCTAAAGCCTGCGCACTTTTTATTAGGGTTTGTACATTGCCTACACGGCCCTTACCAAAACGAAAATTCGATCCTACATAAACTGCCGCTAAAGTTGGTAATACTTTTTTAAGACTTATAAGAAAGTCTGTTGCTGGAGTAGATGCATAAGCTCTATCAAAATGCTTACGGATCACGATATCTACACCCATTGATTGAAGCACATTTACCTTAACTGAAATTGGTAGTATTAAATCTGTCGGCTCTTTTGGCGAAAATAAGCGGCTTGGGTGCGGATCAAAAGTTAGCACAGCGCTCACTCCTCCCGATTTTTGAGAAGCAAGAACAGCAGGTCCAATCACTGCTTTATGGCCTAAATGAACACCATCAAAAACACCAATTGCTAAATGCAAAGGAGCATTAAGTACCTTTAAGGAATCGAAGGAATCAATAATAGAAGGTAGTTTCACAAAATTACAATGCGTGACTAGGAACAGCCTGTAATACAGGAATTAATTTTTTTCTTAATAAGGTAGGCGATGCCTCTTTTAGCTCTCCTAACTTAGAGGCGTCTTCGATACGAAATTTTCCAATCCCTGTACGGCGAAGCACGTTTAAATGAGCTCCACAGCCTATTTTGGCACCTAAGTCATGAGCAATTGTTCGGATGTAAGCACCTTTGCTAGAGCGAATGAGAAAAGAAATCTCAGGCGGCTTAAAGTCTATTAAATCGAACTGACTAATATGAATAACTTTTGGTTCACGCGGTATCACTTTACCTTTTCTAGCTAGTTTGTATAAAGATTGTCCATTTACTTTCTTAGCCGAAAACATTGGAGGAGTTTGGTACTGATCACCCAAAAATTCCTGCATTAATTTATATATGTTATCCTCNATTAATTCTGAGACGGAATGCTCACTNATGATTTTACCATCAGCATCNTGAGAATCCGTCACTTGACCTAGTCGCATTGTAGCGGCGTACTGCTTATNCATACTCATTAANTATTGGGACACTTTNGTCGCTTTACCAACAAGTATTANCATGAGNCCTGTAGCCATCGGATCCAATGTGCCGGCATGCCCGACTTTTTTCATTCGATAAATGTGGCGCACTTGGTCAACTACATCGTGAGATGTAATACCCTTTGGCTTATCAACTAATATAATTCCCTCTGGATCGTCCTTCATCTCACAATTAGTATTTAAGCAGCACTAAGTCTGAGGATCTCCCAAAGCATCTAAATGATTTTTGATCGCTATCAATAACTTTGGCAGAAACTCATCAATTGAACTATTTTCAATATTCAGACCAGCCGCACATGCATGTCCACCACCATTAAATAAATTAGCTACTAGGTCGACTCGGTAAAATGGATTTTTAGCTCTTAGACTGCCTTTTAGTAATCCTTTGCGGTCTTCTAGAAGTACGCCAATATCAACACCCTTAATCGCACGAGCATAGTCAACAAGACCCTCGGAATCATCCACGCTAGCACCAGTATCTTCATATACACCATTCTCAATAAGTCCGATGCAAACACGGTTATCAAACTTCATTTGCAAAGACCCTAAGAAAATCTGAAGCAATTTAATTTTTTCGAAGCTTTGATTTTCATAGAGCTCTAAGGCAGCACTTGCTGGATTAGCTCCATGCTCGCATAACTTACGAGCAATTTCAAAAGTAGCTTGAGAAGTCGATGGGAATCGAAACTGTCCAGTATCAGTTGCAATTCCAACATACAAATTTTGTGCAATACATGTATCAAAACTGTACTCATTGTCTAAGTAAAATCCTGCCAAAATCTCTGCGGTAGCACATGCACTATCAATTACAATATTATTTCTAGCATAGTTCTTATTGGAGATATGATGATCAATATTGAGTTCAATTTCTGGAAATAGCTCCATTAACCGCTCTCCGATTCGTTTATAATCAGCACAGTCAACGGTTACTGCGAGATATCCCTCACTCTCTAGTTCACTAGCGAGCAGTATAGGAGTATCACCCACAAATACTCGCAAGCTTTGAGGCAAGGGATCATGATTTACTCCAACTGCCTCAATACCTATTGAATTAAGAAAACGAGTCACCCCCACAATGGACCCTATACAATCTCCATCTGGACGCATATGACCGATGACCGCAACCTTGTGACCCTTGAATGTATCAACAATATTAGCAAACTTTGCACTTTGCTCTGAAAAATATTTCTTATGCATTTTATTGTCCATCATCAAGTTGATCGATTACGTCAAGCAAGTGAGCACCGCGCTCCAATGATGGATCGTAAGTAAATTCAAATTGTGGGAAATATTTTAATACTATTCTCTGACTTACGAGCTGGCGTAGTTGCTTACCTACTTTAAGAAAAAAACTACGTGCAGTCTCTATATCAGATTGTTCCCCTAACACCGAGTAGTAAATGCTTGCGTTACGAAGATCCGCACTAGTTTCAACACTGCTGATTGTGATACGAGTAGCATCTGAACGATAACGACGTCGTAGCTGCTCACTGATTTCTCGTTGAAGTAACTCGTTAACACGTGTAATTCGCTTAGACATTTGATAAAAAATTTAACAATTCAAAAGTATTGATATTCACAATTCTATTTAAATGTGATGTCGTTTCGAACAACTCATTGAATCAGTTGAATTAACGCAGCGAAGGACGAATTTCCTCTACGGAAATACATTCTATAATATCACCGTCCTGATAATCATCGTAGCCGTCAACATTGATACCACACTCGTAACCAGCACGAACCTCTTTGACATCGTCTTTAAAGCGGCGCAACGTATCAACCTTACTTTCATGAATTACCTCTCCAGCGCGTACTAGCCGAGCCTTATTTGATCGGTTGATAGAGCCTTCGGTAACCATACAGCCGGCTACATACCGTCCTTTGCCTATAGGGAAAACTTGGCGAACTTCTGCAGCACCTGTTTTCTTTTCGCTAAGTTCGGCATCAAGCATGCCAACCATTTCTTCTTCAACCATATCTAAAAGCTCATATATAATTTCATGCTGTATTATGCGAATATCATGATGTTTAGCGACACTTTGTACCCCACTATCTAAACGCACATTAAATCCAATAATACAGCAATCACCTGCGCTTGCTAAAGTAACATCATTCTTTGTGATGTTCCCTACGCCAACATGAATAATATCCAAATCAATTTTGTCGCTCTTAAGATCCGCAATTGCGTTTGCAAGTGCTTCAGCAGATCCATGAACATCAGATTTTACTATTAGACGTAAGCATTTTTTTTGCTGCTTCTCGATAGCGGCGAACAAGTCATCTACCGTAGAGTTTCCACCAGCACTCTGCTCGTCGTCTTGCTTAGCATTTAATTGACGATTCTTTTCATAAATAGCTTCTTCTGCAGCACGCTTCGCAGATTTCTCATTTTTTTCAGTCGTAAAATGGTCACCAGATGCAGGCACTCCAGACCAGCCAAGTACTTTTACAGGAGCCCCGGGTGGCGCTGACTTTACTGTTTGTCCCTGATCATCTAGCAAAGACTTTACACGGCAATACACCTCACCACAGAGAAGAGAATCACCTTTGTTTAGTGTGCCCTTCTCAATAATTACCGATGCCGTAGTACCACGACCTTGTTCAATTTGGGATTCTAAAACAATTCCACTAGCCATACAATCTGGGTTGGCTTTTAGTTCCATTACTTCCGCCTGCAAAAGTATCATATCTAGCAAGCTATCAATATTTGTACCATTTATTGCAGAGACCTCAACAGTTACAGTTTCGCCTCCCCAATCCTCTGGAGCAATCCCTTTCTCTTGCATCTGTTGCTTTACACGATCAACATTAGCTCCTTTAGCATCAATCTTATTGATAGCTACAACAATCGCATTATTAGCTTGCTGCGCAAATTTAAGAGCTTCCTCAGTCTGAGGTTTGAAAGCGTCATCAGCAGCTATAACTAGTACAGAAATATCAGTAACATTTGCCCCTCGCGCACGCATCATTGAGAATGCGGCGTGACCTGGAGTATCTATAAAAGTAATTTTCTGGCCAGTGTGCTCAATTTGATAAGCACCAATATGCTGAGTGATGCCTCCTGCCTCTCCTGCACTTACGTTGGCTTTTCGAATTGTATCTAACAAAGTAGTCTTCCCATGATCAACGTGACCTAGAATACAAACAACCGGTGGACGATCCTTTAAAAATTTAGGGTCGTCTACATCAACTTTTTTCTCAACATTTTTAGAGGCACTGCTTTCGGATTGCTCGCCGCGGTGATGAATCTCCAAATTAAAACCATGTCGCTTTGCAACCGCTACAGCAGTAGTCTCTTCAATAGTTTGATTCATCGATGCAAAAATCCCCATCTCCATAAGCTCGGATATAAGCTTAAAAGGCTTGAGACCAATTTCTACCGCAAAGTCACGCACCACTATAGGTGGCTTGACGTGAAGAGTAACAGCTTCGCAGTCTTCCTCGTTGAATTTATCAGCAGCATCTTGAGTATCCGATATATCATGTGCAACTGGAACTTTCGGAACTACGGGCGGATTAGGTGGTCCGGTAACAGGAGGCGTTGAAGGCAATGGTGGATTTGCTGTCGAAGACACATTCGAATTAACAGTTGGAAGTGTAGCAGATGACGAAGACTTAGACGCGACTGAATCATTCGAGGTAGCCGATGCAGGCATTTTCTTAGGCTTTAAATCAGCCTGTACTAAAGGACTTGGTATTGCTGGACTACCCGCTTTATCCTCTCGCTGCTTATTAATATCTGCCTTACTCTTTACGAAATTTCCGTTTGGTAGAATTGGAGTATTAGACTTACTTGGAATGTCTTTTTTGGTTTGATTCGGTACTTCTTTCTTATCTTCAGCTACTAACTTAGGGGCGAACTCCTCAACTAGAGATTCAGCAGAAATGTTGTCTATTGTACTAGAAGAGCTCTTCACTTCGAACCCACGTTCACTTAAGAGCTTTAATAGCTCCTTGTTATCCATCCCTATTTTCTTAGAAAGTTGATGTATACGAACGCTCATTAATTATATATATTTACAAACTTATAACTGGTTTATGACTAACTTTCTTCACGTGCCTTGTTGTAAATATTCACTTACTTTAGCCACAACATCATTAGCTTCTAGGTCAGTAAATCCTGCATCCATTAGATCCGACTCAGAGACTCCTTCAAAGGCTTCTGGGCTGACTAATCCTATAGTAACTAAACGCTGCGCAATCGCTGGCTCAATGCCTGGAATCATATTAATTCCTTCGATAGCCTTAGCCACTTTCTCGTCAAATCCTACCGCTTCTTGCTCTTCTTTACCGATATCAAGCTTCCATCCCAACAATCGAGATGTCAATTTAGCATTAAAACCACGACGACCGATTGCAATGGATAGGTCATCCTCAGCAACCTCAAAGTGTATACGGCGTTCTGCCTCATTACTACTAATATTCTTTGGAATTGCAGGCTTCAGTGCTTCTTCTAACAACTCTATAGGGTCACTGTGGAAACGAATAATATCAATTTTTTCTCCCCCAAGTTCACGCACTATAGTTTTCACACGAGCACCACGAGCACCCACACAAGCGCCAACAGGGTCTACTTTTGGATCACTACTAGTCACTGCAATCTTAGTGCGATAACCTGCTTCTCTAGCCATAGCCTCTATTGCTACCGTACCATCAGCGATTTCAGTAACTTCTAATTCAAAAAGTCTGCGAACAAAATTAATATTTGAACGAGATAAAATAATGTCGGGACCACGACTTGTTTGTTCAATCCTTAGGAGTAAACAACGAATACTTTCTCCTGGTGAGTAATCCTCACCAGGTACTCGCTCACGAGGAGGCAGGATTGCTTCTGCTTTACCTAAATCAATTATTAAATCACCACGTTCGCGACGACGAACTGTACCAGTTACAATATCACCTACAGTATCTTTATAATCATCATATATACGGTCTTTCTCAAATTGGCGAATTCTTTGCATGATAGCTTGACGAGCTGTCTGTGCTGCAATGCGACCTAAGAATGTAGGATCGATCTCTTTTTCAACAACACCTCCAACCTCTATATCCGCTACTATTTTGCGAGCTTTCTCGACATGTATCTCCAGATTCGCATCGCTTACTGAATCAACTACATTCATAATAGTCCAAGCCTTCAGTGCTCCTGATTTAGGATTAATCTCTACGCGGATCTCTTGACTAGTGCCCTCGCCCCTTTGGGCAGCGCTAGCTATAGCGGTCGAGATTGCGGCAATCATGTCTTCACGACCGATCCCCTTTTCCTTTTCCATGTATTCTAAGACTGAAAGTATTTCGTGGCTCATTGCTTGCAGAAAATAAAAAAAGCGAGACAGGCCCGCTTTTTCTGATTGCTGGGTTATAAATTGAATGGCGTAAAGTAAAGCGCATATGGTGCTTGTCAAGACAGGTTGTGCACGCTCTTTAAACTTGCGCCACTCAGTTACTAAAATATATTAAGAAAATAATCTATTCCCTGCTAAAGAATTCCCAGGGTGCCGAATTAACACGGCAATGACTGAATTCATGAAAACTGTACTTATTTATTCTGGTGGACTTGATTCCACTGTCCTTCTAGCCCATATGAAGTCTGCTGGGTATGAAGTATATGCCCTATCAGTTAACTATGGGCAACGTCATCGATGTGAATTGGAAAAAGCTACTGAAATTTGTGCGAATATGAATATTTCTCACAACATAGCTGATCTTTCAGCGATTCAACCACTTATTGCAGGCAGTAGTCTAACTTCACCGCATATAGAAGTTGCCGAAGGACATTATACAGAATCGAATATGAAAAGTACGGTAGTACCGAATCGAAATATGATATTACTTGCGATTGCGACTGGTCATGCCATCTCTATTGGTGCAGCAGAAGTAGCGTACGCTGCCCATAGTGGCGATCATGCAATCTATCCAGACTGCCGAAATGAATTTGCTGATGCAATGTCAGCAGCCATGCAACTATGTGATTGGAAATACATAGCCTTAAATCGACCTTTTGTTAATTGGACAAAGGCAGACATTGTGAGCAGGGGAGCCGAACTAGAAGTACCATTTGGAAAAACTTGGTCTTGTTATAAAGGTGAAGCTCTTCACTGCGGACGATGTGGCACATGTATTGAGCGTCGTGAAGCATTTGATCTAGCAGGGGTAGCAGATCCTACTATTTATGCCAACAATGCCCCGTCAATTGACAGCTTACGCGCCAATAGTTGGCGACTTACTTGAGGATCATTTTATGATAAACTGCAAAAAAACTTATTCAGATATTCCATTCGCCCATCGCCAACACCTTCATGATGGCCACTGCTCCCTAATACATGGCCATAATTGGTCCTTCACCCTGACCTTTTCCTGCATTGAAACTGACAAAAATGGCTTTGTTATAGATTTTGGTAAACTAGGACAGCTAAAAGATTGGATAGAGGAAAAGCTAGATCATGCCTGCCTTTTTAATGCTGATGACCCAGAAATCGAAGGCTTAATCACGCGTTATGGCTTCTTATTTAAAGTATATATAATACCCAATTGTTCGAGCGAAGGAATTGCTAAGCATTTACACGAAATATTTGACCCGATGGTTCGCAAGCAGACCAACGATAGGGCGTGGGTGGCGGTAGTCGAAGTCAAGGAAGATAGTAAGAACTCAGCCTGCTATAGTCCTGAGTAGTTTTTATGGCTAGACGACTTCCAGTACACGAGCAATTCTATAGCTTTCAAGGTGAAGGTTTCTATGCTGGGCGCGCGGCTTACTTTATTAGGCTCTTTGGTTGTCCAGTTCACTGCCCTTGGTGCGATTCAGCTGGTACTTGGCATCCAGATCATCTTCCAAGAAAAATACAACGTCTCGATGTAAATAAGCTAGCTGAATCAGCAACTGCAACACCGGCTGAATTTACCGTAATTACTGGAGGTGAACCAGCTATCCATGACTTAAGCGAATTATGTGAAGTATTGAAAAAAGCGAATCATTCGGTACACCTAGAAACTAGCGGCGCGTTTTCAATAAAGGGTGATTTTGATTGGATTACATTAAGTCCTAAACGCTGGAAGCTTCCACTAGAAGAGAATATTCATATTGCAGATGAATTTAAATTAATTGTTGATACGCCCACCGCCATTCAGGAATACGATTCCATTGTTAATCGCAAAAATGTACCTATCTGGTTACACCCTGAATGGTCTCGGCATAAGGACCCTATCATTTTAAACACTATTACTGAGTGGATCAAGCAACACGGAGCACCGTACCGAGGAGGATGGCAACTACATAAAAATTACGGCGCTGACTTACTAGATCCAGGTAGCGCACCTCTTGCACCTCTGGGCGGGGATATTAGTCTCGGTTACTAGTAATTTTAACCTTTGTAATAAAAAACCCCGCGTTGATAACGTGGGTATAGTACATTCTTCTAATTATACGGCTCAACTACTTGGATTGATCTCTATTAGTTCACACTCAAAAACTAATGTGTCTCCCGGCTGAATCTCTCCACCAGGACGAGGAGTGTTACCGTATCCAAGATCACTTGGAATGTATAAAATGATTTTACCCCCAACAGCAATCTTAGTTAGCCCTTCACCAAAACCGGCAACAACGCCATTAAGTGGGAATGTGGCTGGCTCACCTCGATCGTAAGAACTATCAAAAGTAGTGCCATCAATACGTGTTCCCTTATAGTGAACTAGAACTGTATCGGTCAAAGAAGGTCGATCCCCCTCACCAGGTTCTACTATTTTATAATACAGTCCTGAATCTGTTGATTGAAGATCCTCATCGCCTTGCATGTTGCTTATAAAGTCCTTACCTGCGGCAATATTATCTTGCGCAGCTTCTGCTCCAGCCGCTTCTGCTGCAGCCTGTTGCTCTGCCTGTGCAGCAGCAGCTGCTGCTTGGGCAGCCTCGGCGCGAGGCTGCATGAAAGCTTGAAATTCAGGACTTTGAATTAAAGCTATCATAGCATCGGATGGCTCTGTATCGGACAGTGCTAATGCTACACCGCTAGTTATTGCAGTCGCATCCTCTGAACTGAACCCAAAGGCTTGGTAACCTGATTGAAAAGTACTAAAGTAAGCAAAGGCTTCTATCATTTGGGCTTCGGTAGGAGCGCTAATAACAACTTCCTCATTCACTTCTGATTCTTCAACGACTTCACTAGCCAAGCCCTCACCAACTGATTCTACTAGCTCAACTTCTTCGACTGTTTCTACTAGCTCAACTTCTTCGACTGGTTCAGTTGTTTGCTCTTTAGCTTCAATAGCTGGCTCCATAAAAATTGTGCGCGCAAAGTAGAAAGTCGCACCTAAAGCGACAATAATTATTAAAGTTTTTTTAGACATAGTAATATTAATTGATGGGAAATATTTAAATGCGGGAGATTTCCATATTGTAGTTAAAGGTCAATACTTGAAGTCACCAAGTAAAACATACGCTTCCGAAAAAAACAAAAAAAGCCCCAGCTAACCGAGGCATTAAATTATAAAATATTTTAACCTGCGCGTCTGCGAAGAATTACTGCACCAAGTGCAAAAACACCTGAGAATAAGCCTAAAATAGAAGGCTCTGGGATAATCGACCCTTGAGCAGTGTAAGGATCTCCAGTAAATACTGTGTTGAAAGCAGTGGTACTACCATCGGAAGGTAAAACAGATCCTGTAACACTAATAAAACCGTATGAATCACCGTCCTCACCTGAACCACCAGCTTTGTCGGTCCAGAAAATACCGAACGAATCAGATGTAGATACATTACCACTTAAGGGAATGGAATTTACATTAAGAGCAACTCCAGCTGAACCAAATGGACCACCGGAGGTTGTGGTATTAGATCCAACGAAGTAAGAATCGTTACCATAAGTACCATTGGATGCAAAATCAAATTCATCAATAGTACCGGTCGGGGTTACTTCAAAACCATCGCCTGTTCCGTCAACGAGAACACCCCAGTACATGCCATCAGTGGCGACCCCACTAGAATTAGCTAGTTGGGTACGAATTTGCAATGTTACAGTAGCATTGAGTGTTGCAACTATAAGTAACATTGTAGGAAGTATGAATTTCATAAAAATATTTTAAGCTAACAAGTAACAGTGATCAGTTATAGCATTGCATGTCAAAGATTATTTAAATAATCATCGCGACCACTAAAAATAACGGCAGACTGCCCACCTTGATCTGCACGCCGATACACAGCAAGTTCCCATGGATTGATTTCTACTGAATTGGATGTACTAAAATTGTCAGAATCAACCCAACCACCAAACGAAGAATAATAAATGTAGCCAGTGGAAGATGATTTGTTGGTTGCTCGCACTGTATTATCAAAAATTAATATTTCATCACCATCTGATGGATCAGAGAAAAGTGTTGATATAGCTACTGGTGTAGGAATCTGTGGCGCAACTAAATTGTCGTTAGCACCAGCAGAAGATGTGACAATTGGAAAACTGTGCCCAACGTTTGGTACAGCACCAGACACAATTAAATCAAAATCGTTTGTTGCATCTCCTGGAACTCTAACAATTAGAGCATCGTCGGGGAAAAGTACCGCTTGCCCAGCATCAGTGAAGGTATCCGCATCATACCAAGTGGGAGCATAATAAATATATCCACCAGCCGATGATTTATTGATACTAGCACCTGTACTATCAAAGTATAAAACTTCGGTACCATCAGGGATAGTTGCAACCGATTCAAATAGCTCCGACAAGGTCGTATGAGGTATTACAGCTACTTCATCGCCGACAGATACATCGCTCAAATCGTATCCACTAACTAAATCTAATGTAAGTGTATCATTTGTATTCGCGCTGATAGTCATTTTCGCGCCTTCAAGACTAGAACCTTCACCAAATCTAACAAAATGGGAATCCTGATACTCAGAAACTGTCATCGTAATTAAGGTAAGCGTTATTTGCGAAGCTCCTACATTAACCGAATCTATGGTGGAACTTAGCTCCGTACTTTTTGGAAGCGGCACGCCAACCACAGTATCAGATCCACCGAGGCAAGGAATCTTAAGATATCCGACTATATCAGAAGTTACGGTAGTTTGCGCATTCAGAATATTTAAAGCAAAGAATAAAAAATAGAGCAAAAATTTAAAATAGGGCAATTTCATGACCTGTAAAATTATTGCAGGCTATATTGTCGATCAAGGTAAATTACCTTCAGTTTTGTAAATAAGATGTAATATTATAATTACGACTTATAAGCATACGCGAAGTTATCTCCGCCTTCGATTTTAATAATATAATAAATTTACAATAATATAATCTATTACCGCACTATAAATCTTAAAATTATCGACTCAATAATAGATCGAGTTATTAATTATCGAAATTAATGAGTAATAATGCCTGATTTTAATTATACCACACGCAGCTCCGATGGCCATATAGAACAGGGCATATTAGAAGCAAATGATCGCCGCCACGCGCTTCAAGTACTGAACCGTCGTGGCCTTCAGCCAGTCTCACTGGAAGTCATAATTCCAAAAGTTAATAACCATTGGAGTCGTTTAAAAGATAAGATATTCTGGCTTAATAATAGTACGCAAAATTCACGTGCGGATTCTAACTTAGGAAAGCGAAGCGGCCAGTCTCGAGAAAAAGTTGGATTGCAACTACTCAAGCGACTCATGGAACTCCACAGTTCTGGACTTCCAATTGGAGACTCCATTAAAATATTAAGTAAGCGTCTCTTGCAAGCTGAGCAAAGAACTTTGGCTCAGGCTATGTGGCGCGAATTAAGCGAAGGCAGCACTTTAGCGGGAGCGCTTGCACGTCAACCAAAGTATTTTTCTAGTTCAATAAGCTATGTGCTTGAAGCAGGTGAAGCGACTGGCAACCTCACGCCAATCTTAAAAAAAGTTATCGATTACCTGGAAGAGAAACAAGCCATTCGGCAAAAGATGTTAACTAGTATGGCCTACCCTGGTTTTATTTGCACCGTCGCTATCGGTGTGGTCATTCTTTTTTTAACAGTATTGCTACCACAGATCGAAAATATGCTCGCTCGCCTAGGTTCTGAAATGACTTGGAGTGCGAAAGTATTAATCGAAGGATCCAGCTTGCTTATGAGCTATGGTCCATTTTTAATTATCTGCACAATTATTGCTGCAATCAGCTTACGGCAATGGCGCCAAACAGAAAGTGGCCTTAAAAAGACCGACCGCTGGTTCTTGAGACTTCCCCTGATAGGCGCGATCATTCGTTACAGTGATTTATTTCAATCAGGCAATCTGATTAGTACTCTATTAGAAAGTGGGATTAATACTACAGAAACTCTACGTCTTACTGAGAGAACGGTACATAATTATGAGCTGCGCTCGAGATTCAAAACTGCCCGCCATCAGGTCAACGAAGGTCTATCAATCGCTCAAGCCTTTAGGCGCAATCAATTCATGCCTGACATAGCTCTTGATATACTTGCCGTCGGCGAAGACACAGGTAATTTAAGCGAAAGCATGCATGAGGTAACTAAAAGCTTTCGAGAAGAGCTAAGCAAGCGCCTCTTGCGCCTCACAAATATAGTCTCTTCTGGCGCGTTAATATTTGCTTTCTTGCTAGTCGCTTTAATAGCGATTGGAATCGTAACAAGTGTATTTCAGGTCAGTCAAACCCTCTCCATGTAGGATTACTTAAGCGCTAAACTAAATTAGTAGGAAAAGCTTATGGCTACAGTATCTTCTTAGCAGTATAGATAAGAAATAAATGCAGGACTTACTCGCGCTCTAGTTGACCCTCGGTAGCTATCTCTGGTCGGCCTTGAGCAATCGCACGACGGCGCAGTCGAAGCGCATTAAGACGAATGAAACCACTCGCATCGTCTGGGTTATAATCGCTCTGTACTCCCTCCATAGAAGCTATATTTTCATCATATAAAGAGAGCGGTGACTTGCGCCCAACTGTGGTGATCGAGCCTTTATAGAGCTTTAAGCGCACAGTGCCGGTAACCGTTTTTTGTGAATCATCAATGAAGGCCTGCAAAGCTTCTCTCTCCGGCGCATACCAAAAACCATTATAAATTAAGGTCGCGTAGCGAGGGATTAAGCTATCGCGCAAATGCATAAGATCTCGATCCATTGTTAAAGTTTCCATGTTGCGATGCGCATGCATTAATACTGTACCACCTGGAGTTTCATAAACGCCACGACTTTTCATGCCTACAAAACGGTTTTCAATTAAATCGACTCGTCCTACTGCGTGCTTACCAGCAAGTAAGTTAAGCTCTTGCATAACCTGAGCCGGCGAGAGAGCCGCTCCATTAACGGCGATACAATTACCACATTCAAAATCGAGCTCCACGTATTCTGCATCTTCAGGTGCATCTTCGGGGGCATTTGTTAGTTTATACATAGCTTTGTTGTCGTCCGTAGTCGGATCAAACCATGGGTCTTCCAAAATACCTGCCTCATAAGAGATATGCAGCAAATTTCGATCCATGGAATATGGCTTCGACGCGCTGGCCTCAACATCGATGGATTGCGCGTGACAGTAGTCAATCATTTCGCTACGTCCAGGGAAGGCTTTTCGGAAAACATCTATGCGCCACGGGGCAATTATATCTAACTTCGGAGCTAATGCAGCATAAGTAAGCTCAAAGCGAACTTGATCATTACCCTTACCAGTTGCTCCATGAGCAACAGCATCTGCACCCTCAAGCTCGGCTATCTCCACATGAGCTTTTCCAATAAGTGGTCGCGCGATTGAAGTACCTAAAAAATATTGGCCCTCATAGAGTGCATTCGCGCGAAGCATAGGGTAGATGAAATCGCGTGCAAACTCGTCGACTAAATCAACTGTATAATGCGCTGATGCTCCCGAAGCTTTTGCCTTCTCGGCAAGCCCATTTAACTCTTCACCTTGTCCAACGTCAGCGGCAAAAGTAATAATCTCCGCAGAGTAATGCTCCTTGAGCCAGCTAACGAGTACGGAGGTGTCGAGACCTCCAGAGTAAGCAAGTACGATTTTCATAAAATTGTTAGTAAATAACCTCTAATTAATAAGCAAGAAGTTACACATCTAAAGCATCTAATTAATCAAAGCTAAAACCTGTGAATGAAGATTATATATCGATGTTTTTAAGAGGTCGAATATAGGTAATAAATGAAATCCTTCTTTCTAAATAACTCTACTAAAAAGTAAAAAGAATATGAGCAGTACCTTGAATGCCATCTACTAGAAATCCAGAGGAGAGTGAATCAGCTTCAATCAAACTTAGTTCAGCAATAATAGTCAGGTTGTCCGACAACTCTTGCCTGTGGGCTGTTGCG
>JAKVCN010000012.1:45350-50844 GCA_022448585.1 Puniceicoccaceae bacterium
AAATCAAAAGAGTGGTGCTTACAGATAAATGAGCACGTGTTAATTTTAAGCTGGCTGAAAAATATAACATAGAACTACGAGCTTTGCGCTAGGCTATAATTAGAACCTACGATTATTTAGTGTAAATCTATTTCTAAAAAATAAGCAACTCGAGCTATAATGAATGAAACGCGTTGCAATTTAGAAGACTTCTTACCTATCTATTTGCTATGCCTTACGAACATCGATCGAAACACATAATTCAGTTTTCAGAAACCGATATGGCTGGACTTGTGCACTTCTCAAACTTCTTCAAATATATGGAACTTGCAGAACGTGACTTTTTTGCCGCCAACAAACTAGACTTAATTAAAGTCCAACCAAGAGAATTAACTGGGTGGCCGCGCGCCCGTGCAGAATGCAAATTTACAGCGCCTCTACGATTTGGTGATACAATAGAAATTCACTTAGCTGTCAAAGCTGTCAAAGATCGCGCCATTGATTATCAATTTCGAATATACCGCTGTAATGCAGATAAAACTGTAACTCAAGCAGGCAAAGGACATATGACAACAATATTAGCAAAGCTTAACGAGAATGGGTCGTTACAAAGCATTGAATTACCGACTGAGGTGTGCGAGCGAATCATAGAAGCTCCCATGGAGATCTTGCAAAGACCTGATGGAGTATAATGCACTGCTAGATAAACTCTCTTCTATGTGATCCGCTCTGGCTATATTTACTAAAAATAATTCTATTAAGAATTTCACAGAATCATGAGACCTCACGCACTCATAACTAATGATGACAGCATCCATTCAGCTTTTCTTCACTGCTTGGTTAAAGCAATCAGTCGCGAGTATACAGTCTCCGTTGCCGCTCCAGCAACCGAGCAAAGCTGGATTGGGCGAGCAATCAGTCGCCGTAAAGAAGTTGAGGTTGTTAAAAATTCAGAATATTTTGATGCTAATATTGAAGCATGGGCAGTAAACGGAACGCCCACAGATTGCGTAAATATTGCCCTAGGGCACCTCACTAGCAAGCCAGTAGATATCGTTCTCTCAGGCATCAATATAGGTTACAACACGACAGAGACACTAATTCTTAGCTCTGGCACAATAGCAGGAGCTATTGAAGGAGCTCAGTGGGGGCTACCAGCAATTGCTTTTAGTAAATACGTGCCGATAGAGCTATTCAATGATATCCATTCCGCTAATGGACGAACAGACGGAATATTTGCAAAATCGCTTGAATGTGCAGGACAACGAGCACTCCATTTAACTAATAAAATTATAAAGCATCCGCCTTCAAATGGCAAAGTCGTTAATATAAATTTTCCTTACAAGACTTATCGTGATAGCAAAATCGAAATGACAATCCCAGCAAAGATTTGCTTAGGTAACTTATACAAAAAGACTTCCCCTGGTAAATTTACTTTTCACTACTCTGAGGGAGCAATTATCGACTCGAACTATCAAACCGATCGCGCCGCGTTGGAACGAGGCAGCATTAGTCAGAGCTTGCTAGATTTCTCACAAATAGCTGATACTAATTACGCAACACAGTAATTTCATAATATTAAATAGTGATGTAAAATTTCGCTATGATTAATTCTTGCATGGGCAAGAAGCAAAAAATATGCAGTTACTATGTTTATTTTTTCACGCTTACACAAAAAGCGATCAAACTTAGCGCTGATTACTATTCTAGCTATTGTAGGCACATTTTTAAATCTTACCGCTCAAACGAATAATACCCTCTACCAAGGTACTTGGCGGGTAACCACACCTGAATCGGGCCAGCTTATTTTAATTGTTAAAAAACAAGGTAGGGCCTCCTACTTCTGGGGAAACAATTCAGATCGCTTGGTTTATCAAGGCAACTGGAAAAGCACAGAGACTGAGGCTACTTTTACATGGCATGATGATTCTCTGCATAAACTAATGCGTACAAATACTGGATTTAATCTTACTTATTTTGATGCAAGCGGCAGAGAAATATATACCCAATCAGCCCAACAAATACCTAAAGAAATACTTGGGCAATGGGCGAAACCTCCGACATCCTCGCAAGCACTTGCCTCTGATCGCGATAAAGCAAAGAACTTTTTTGGAATATGGAAAATTAGCAATTCGAAAGGTAGCGCAAATTATATTACTATCGAGAAGGATCGTTCCGCAGCCAGCACTGAAACTCAAGACGAGAATGACATACGTGGATTACGAGGCGCATGGGCAAAGCAAGGAAGTGATTTACATATAGTTTGGGATAGCGGGCACTACTCAATTCTGCGTGAGGGAGATCGTGACTTCAGCTACAAGCGTATTGCCAATGGCAATTTAATTGATAATGACTCTACTAGCTTTGTATCTGCCGCACGTACTCGCAAAGACAATGTACCAAGTGATTGGTTAAGCTCTTACTTAAAAGAGCGTGAAATATACAGCGGGGGTATCGCATTTTCCAGTCGTAAGCAGGCGCGAAAATTTTACCGTGGAACTTGGATTATTAACCATGCTGACAATACTCTAGAACATGTTGTGATTGGGCGTTTCGGTGGCCTATCTACATCATTGGATCGCTCCCTCAAAGGAGATTGGCTAATGAGTGGACAAGATATCTTCATGCGTTGGGATAATGGAATGCGAACAATTCTAAGCCCGGTTGGCCTTGGTTTCGTATTATATAGCTACAAACCAGGGCGTCCCCTTGATGGCATTCCCACCAAGGTACTTTCTGCTGCACCTGCAGAAATTGCTAAGCTCACCCAGCACCTAGTAGGTCGCGAAGCTGTAGCAGATCATATGCTAGAATTAGCAAATGCTGCTGGAATTGAAAATACAGGTACAGATGAGGGATGGGGACGTACTTTTATGCGTTGGGCTTGGCCTTTTGACTTTAAACAAGATGCAACAGTAGGCAGACCTGATGAAAAAGTATCTACAGAAAACAAGGATCCATGGTGGTGGCCTTTTTGGAGCGAAAATCCCGACATACCCGTGAAAGACGAAGATGTATCAGAAAATAAAACTACTTCAGAAATAATTAGTGATACTACTCTGGATCCGAAGCCTAATTTGGATGCGCCTGGTGCTAAAAAAGCAAAGAAAGTATGGCTTTGGCCCTTCTAAGTTGCACAAAATGATAACATCATTTTGTTGTAAGTTATACCATGATTCACCAAATAACATCTAGTGCTATTAATGCTAATTTACTTGATCGTATAGATCCAGAAATCGCTGCTGCTATTGCTGCTGAGCGTAACAGGCAAGAAACGCACATTGAATTAATCGCATCTGAGAATTTCACCTCTCCTGCGATTATGGAAGTACAGGGCAGCGTTCTGACTAATAAATATGCTGAAGGATATCCAGGTAAGCGATACTACGGAGGATGTGAATTTGTAGATACTGTAGAAGAACTCGCTATTGCTCGTGCAAAAATACTATTTGGTGCAGACCATGCTAATGTACAACCTCATGCAGGCAGTCAGGCAAACGCTGCAGTGTACTTATCCGTACTTCGTCCGGGAGATAAAATTTTAACTATGAGTCTAGCTGACGGGGGGCACCTAACGCATGGACATCCTATGAATTTCAGCGGCATTTATCACGAAGTTGTTAATTATGGAGTCGGCATCGAGGATGGACTGATTGATTACGAAGGCATCGCTGAGACAGCACGCAAAGAAAAACCTAAAATGATCACTGTAGGTGCATCTGCCTACTCTAGGATAATTGACTTTAAGCGTATGGGTGAAATAGCAAAAGAAGTGGGCGCTTATCTCTTAGCAGATATTGCACATATAGCTGGTTTAGTTGCAGCTGGTGTTCATCCATCTCCAGTTCCCCATGCTGACTTTGTCACCACAACCACGCACAAAACATTACGTGGTCCCCGTGGTGGATTAATATTATGCAAACAAGCTCATGCAAAAAAAATTGATACAGCAGTTTTTCCTGGTACGCAAGGCGGGCCACTCATGCAAGTAATTGCTGCCAAAGCACTCTGTTTCAAGGAAGCTGCTAGTAAAGAATTTAAATCTTACCAGCAAAATGTCGTCAACAATGCTAGAGTGCTAGCCAATGCCCTTATCGACAAAGGACACCATATTATTAGCGGCGGTACGGAGAACCATTTAATGATGATTGACTTGCGCAAAAAAGACCCAGAACTAACTGGAAAGGTTGCACAAATTGCACTGGATCAAGCAAATATAACTGCAAACAAAAATACGGTGCCAGGGGAAACGCGCAGCCCGTTTCAAACTAGTGGTATTCGACTGGGCACACCTGCTGTAACTAGTCGAGGAATGCTTGAAGCCGATATGTTGCGCATTGCAGATGCTGTTGACACCGTCCTCTCAGCACCTGAGGATGCAACTGCAATAGCTTTTGCAAAAACAATAGCACTTGAACTTTGCGCAACCTATCCATTACCTTATTGAGCTCTCTGCGCGATTGGCTAAGAGTTACGTTAAACGCGCAAATTAATTGTGGACTCTTGTGTCGATCACTGGCAAATTTATAAAAATTAACTACAAAATATTATGTACACAAAAAAATCCCCACGTAGTGCTTTCACACTGATCGAATTACTAACTGTTATTGCTATTATTGGTATTCTTGCTGCTATATTAATTCCAGCCGTTGGCGCCGTACGCCAAAAAGCCTCTCAAGCAAAATCTTCGAGTAATATGCGACAGATCGCTCTCGCCTACAACAACTTCTCTACAAGTGGTGGGCGAACACGCGTTATTGGGGAAGGTGCTTATTCTACTAGCACTCCTACAGTTGCTGCAGATATGAATGAGTGGGCGTTAGTACTAGCACAGGGAGCTGGACTAGTAGATGCCGCGATCTATCTTATTGATGGTGATCCTGCGCATGCATCTGTTCCTGAATTACCTAAATTAGTGGGGTCTCGACAATCGGATGGATCTTTTCAACCCAATGCTGATTGGAATAGTTCCGATGAAGAGATAATTGGCTATGCAGGCGTAGTTGGTATGAGCGGAAATGCAAATGGTTCAACCACACCACTTATATGGACGAAAGGATTACAAATCAGTGGCTTTTGGGATCCAGCAGTGAATCCATGGGGAGCAAATGGTGGTCACATCGCATTCATGGATGGTCACATTGAATACCATGAAAATATAGCCGAACCGAAGCAATTAGTCGGAAACTCTGCGGCTTCAAACGCTGGCGAAACAACAGAAAAAATCACTGATGCAGTCCAATCAACTGCAACCGCTAAGATATACGATCCATCAAATACTCTTCAATAAGTACATTTGTACAAATAATTGAAGCCGTGTGTAATTGCTCAGCTTATTTTATCTAGCGAAAAAATTATGCAAATAATTACTGGACTGGTTTCAGGAAATTCTTTGCTTGTGCCCTCAAATAATCTCGATTTAGGTGAGCTATCATATCAAGTGAGATGACTTTTGGGCAGGCAGCTTCACACTCACCTACATTTGTACAGCCGCCAAATCCCTCGCCATCCATCG
>JAKVCN010000120.1 GCA_022448585.1 Puniceicoccaceae bacterium
AATCTACGAAACTCACTACCAAAACAGCCGAGCTTGAACAGTTGGGCAACTCCCCTTACTTTAAAGCAATTCACCATGCGGATGATCCACGCAAAGTGATTGAAGTCGACCAAAGTCCTATTGGAAAAACGCCGCGATCGACTCCAGCCACTTACATTGGTGCTTTTGATATCATTCGGCAAATATTCGCAGGCTTACCAGAAGCACGCGCACGCGGATACACGGCAAGCCGTTTTTCATTTAATACCAAGGGTGGTCGATGTGAGAGCTGTAAGGGAGCAGGTCGCGTGAAATTAGAAATGAATTTTATGCCAGACACCTATGTAACTTGCGAAGACTGTAACGGCCGTCGATACAGCAGCGAGATCGATGACCTGCGGTGGAATGGCAGAAGTATTGCTGATGTACTAGCAATGAGTTTTGAAAAAGCTGCTGAGTTCTTTAGTTTCCATACTCAGCTAAGCCACCTTATGAAATTAATGGTTGAAACTGGCTTAGGCTATATAACTTTGGGGCAATATTCACCAACCCTTTCAGGCGGAGAGGCTCAAAGAATGAAGTTAGTAAGTGAATTAGCTAAGGGCCAGCCAACCTATAAAGAACGCCAATACAACCTTGGTCAAGGCAACCTCTACTTACTCGAAGAGCCCACAATTGGTTTACACCTTAGCGACGTGGAGCGACTCATTAAGTTACTCCACCGCTTAGTCGACAAAGGTCATACAGTGGTCGTCATCGAGCATCATTTAGATGTAATCGCCGACGCGGACTACTTAGTTGAAATTGGTCCCGAGGGCGGCAACGCTGGTGGACAACTTTTATATCAAGGCCCTGTCAATGGTCTGCATAAATGCCTAAAAAGTGTCACAGCTGCTTACCTCTAAAGCACAACTGCTGCTTAGCGTAATTCGAAAATATGCGCGGCTAGCCATTATGCACTATGGCATAACTCTTTGACGACATGAGCAGCTAACATAAAACCCATTGCTCCTGTCACGAAAGCAGCGGACCCGAATCCTTCCTCGCAATTTAATCGATAATCGACACCACTCTCACGCTCCAACGCAACCGATCCATCTGCGCGCGGGAAGACGGGCAATTCATCGGTGTAAACACAATCTATCTTAAACTTCTGCCTAGATCTAAGAGGAAAGCCATAATCACGCCGAAGTCGCTTGCGAACTTGTAACAGCAGTGGATCGTTAATCGTTCGAGCTAAATCCGCTAATTTCAAACGTGAGGGATCTAGCCTACCACCAGCGCCTCCACAAGTAACGAGTCTTAATTGACGCTTACGGGCTTCTGCTATGAGCAAACATTTATTCTTAGTCGTATCAATTGTATCCACAATCATATCATAAGCTGGCTCTAATAAAGTCTCCGCAGTGGACTCGGTGAAAAAGCATACTTTTGTATGGACAGCACAATTCGGAGAAATGCGAGTAATGCGCTCAGAAAGTACTTCTGCTTTCGATCGACCAACTGTCCCGTCGAGCGCGTGAATCTGACGATTTACATTACTCAAACAAACCTCATCCATATCAATCAAGGTCATCTCACCTATACCCGAGCGCGCCAAGGCCTCGACTACCCAAGATCCAACTCCACCGAGACCTATTACAGAAATATGCGAAGACTGTAACCGTGCAAAGCCTTCATCGCCGTAAAGGCGACTTAAAGCGCCAAATCGTGTGTTGTAATCGCACATATTGAGTTAATACAGCCAATTATGTGCGTGCTAGATGCAAGCAGAAAACGCTTCACTCTAATCTAATCGTGCGTTATCATATGTGTTATGGTTAAATTAAAAGATGTTGTGAATTTTTGCGACCGTCGCACCTATCGCACAAAAATAAAGGACTATGATGGCGCATATAATGGTCTACAATTAGAGAATAACGGCATCGTCAGTAAAGTCGCAGCAGCAGTCGATGCAGGGCAATCGCCATTTGAGTGTGCAGCATCTGCTGGCGCTGACTTTATTATTACGCATCATGGACTGTTCTGGAATCAGCCGATTCCTTTAACTGGCACAAATTATAAAAAAGTAAAATATGCGCTAGAAAACAATATAGCAGTATATGGATCTCACCTTCCACTGGATTGCCACACGGAGATTGGTAATAACGCTTTGCTAGCAAAATCTATCGGATTAAAAAAAATCTGTACTTTTTTGCCCTACGAAGGGACGGACATCGGTATTATTACTGAAGGGCCATCGGGCGGCCGCGAAGAAATAGCTTCTCGGTTAAAGTCGCAATTTCCTAAAACGTATCAATCTATCGAATATGGAAGTTCCTCACCCAAAAAAATCGCTATTCTCACAGGTAGTGGACAGAGTGCTATACCCAATCTTCTTGCTAACAATGTAGACACATTAATTACAGGTGAGCTTCGGCAGCACCACTTTAATATGGCTCAAGAACTAAAACTAAACCTATACCCTTGTGGTCACTATGCCACTGAAGTTTTTGGCGTACAAGCATTAGCTAAAGAAGTTGCTAATGAATTCTCCATTGAGTGGACTTTTATTGAGCAACCTTGCCCGCTTTAAGGCATTGCCAGGTGTAAATAATTCTCTCTACACTATTATAAGATTCTTATGAAAAAAATTGTCATCATCAATGGTCCTAACCTA
>JAKVCN010000121.1 GCA_022448585.1 Puniceicoccaceae bacterium
TGACTTATCGCTAGACAAGACATATTTACTATGAAAAAGAAAAAGGCCAACTCATCCAAAAAATCTGCTACTCAAACAGAGTCTTCACCTGCGCCTTCTACCGAGGAAGTGCGTGCTCAAGAAAGTAACGAACCAAAACTCACCGAGCTAGAAAAAGCCCAAATTGAAGCCAGTGATATGAAGTCCCGCTATCTGCGCTCCGTTGCTGACATGGAAAATTTCCGCAAACGAATAACGCGAGAAAAGCAGGAGCTACTTCGCAGCGCTGCTGCGGGTGTCGTTGAATCACTGCTTCCTGTACTCGATAATATGAAACTTGGCTTGCAAGCTGCCGAGCAACACCCAGATGCAAAAGACGTTACTATCGGATTTAAGATGGTTGAAGACCAACTTAAAAAAAGCTTGGAAGAGCAAGGCCTAAAAGAACTTATTCCTAACGGAGAATCTTTTGACCCAAATCTACACGAGTGCGTTGCACACCAACCCTCTGACACAGTTGATGAAGATAAAATCATTGAAACGGTACGTGCTGGCTATCAGCTCAATGAGCGTTTGCTGCGAGCAGCAAATGTCATCGTTTCCAGTGGAGCCCTAAGTAATACTGCTAAAGATAGCGAATAATTGACCTGTTTTATATGTCCAAATCGGATTACTATCAAACTCTAGGCGTATCACGCGAAGTTAGCAGCGATGAGCTAAAAAAGGCTTACCGTAAGCAAGCGGTTAAATATCATCCGGACAAAAATCCAGGTGACACTGTTGCAGAAGCTAAATTTAAAGAAGTCTCTGAAGCATATGACGTACTCAAAGACGAAGAAAAGCGCGCTGCTTATGACCGTTACGGGCACGAGGCATTTCAAAGTGGCGGAATGGGTCGAGCCGGAGGTGGCGGTGGCAGTCATGACCCTTTCGAGATGTTCCGTGAAGCTTTTGGTGGCGGTGGCGGTGGCATTTTTGAAGAATTTTTTGGCGGTGGACGAGGCGGACAATCGGCTGGCGGAGCACAACAAGGCTCGGACTTACGCTATGATCTTGAAATTACCCTAGAACAAGCAGCCGAGGGCACAGAAAAAGAAATTCGCTATAAGCGTGCCGCATCTTGTAAGAAATGCGCCGGGTCAGGAGCAGAACCAGGCACAAAAAAGATCACTTGTCCCACTTGCGGAGGCACCGGGCAAGTTACCTCCAATCGTGGTTTTATTAGTTACCGACAAGTCTGCCCCACTTGCAACGGCACCGGCCAAAGCATAGAAAAGCCCTGTAGCGAATGTCGTGGCGAAGGCCGTGTAATGGAAAGTAGCACCGTCAAGGTACGCATTCCGGCGGGTGTGCATACTGGCTCCAAACTACGCTCTTCTGGAAAGGGTGAAGCGGGTCAACAGGGCGGCCAATCCGGTGACCTTTATATTGTTATTCATGTCAAAGAACACGAGCTTTTCGAGCGCCATGAAGATGATCTCTTTTGTGAAATACCTATAAAATTTACTCTGGCGGCCCTAGGCGGGGCGATCGACGTGCCGACTCTAGGAGGTAAAGGTAGCCTAAAAATTCCACCTGGTACCCAAAGCGGTACGACCTTTCGCCTGCGCGGACAAGGCATGCCCCACCTGCGCGGAAGTAGCAAAGGAGACTTACTCGTGCGCGTTCATGTTGAAGTGCCAACAAAACTAAAGAGCGATCAAAAGAAGAAGCTTGAGGACTATGCCGAAGCCTGCGGAGACCCAGCAAATCCAGTAAGTGAATCATTTGTAAAGAAAGCTAAAAAGTTCTTCAAATAATCTAACTGCCTTCCTTGCTATATGTCATATCCGATTGTTATCTTAGGATCTGGGAGTGGCTCAAACGCCGCAGCCTTACTTCAAGCGCAAGCGGCAAACACTCTTGGACAAGCAATCATTAAAGCCATCATCAGTGATGTAGAAGATGCGGGCATACTACGCCTTGGAAATACCTTTGACCTACCTGCGATTTATGAAAGCCCGGGAGTTGTCGGCGCTCGACTCAGCCCTGCCGCAGATAGCGCATATATAGAGCGCATTCAGTCGTTTAAGCCCGAGCTAGTTGTTTTAGCTGGTTTTATGCGGATTTTGAGCGAACCATTTATACATGCTTTCGAAGGAAAAATTATCAACCTGCACCCTAGCCTCCTTCCAAGCTTTAAAGGAGCACAGGGTATTCGCGATGCCTATCAATATGGCGTAAAAGTAACGGGTTGCTCGGTTCATTGGGTGACGCCTGCGCTGGATGCTGGGCCAATTATTGACCAAAAGTCTGTGCGTATTGACCCAACCGATACGCTTGAATCGCTTGAACAAAAAATACATGCTGCCGAGCATCAACTCTTGCCAGATGTTGTCGCTAGGCTAAGCAACACAAAGCTGTAAGCGTCCTAGTTGTGCGCTAAAAGGGCCATGTCTTCACAAATTGAACTCCGAGCAACGGTATCTGCGCAATTAGCGGATCTTTTAGACGGCTATTTCTATGAGACGCAGTCCGCGTACTGGGGAATTA
>JAKVCN010000122.1 GCA_022448585.1 Puniceicoccaceae bacterium
GTCAACGCAGTAGCTGAGGGCAAGAAAGCGGCTCGAGGCATGCATTCGTTTTTTACGGGTGACTCGATACAAGGCCCTGTTCAGCCTTCCCGAGTTGGAGCTATAGGAAGTCCAATAGGATCAGGCTTTGATAAGCCGGTTCGTGTCAGCGAACTGGAGGCCGCCTATCATACACAATCAACAGAAAAATAATCATGGCCGATCTATCCATCAACTTTGCTGGCATCAAGTCACCTAACCCTTTTTGGGTCGCGTCTGCGCCGCCTTCTAACACAGCTTATCAATGCCACCGCGCATTCGAGGCTGGGTGGGGTGGTGTTGTCTGGAAGACCATCGGTGACCCGATCTTGAATGTCAGTTCGCGCTATTCATCGCATACAATTAATGGGACACGCATGGCTGGATTTAATAACATTGAGCTTATTAGTGACCGTTCGATTGAGACAAACTTTCGAGAGATCAAAGAGTGTGCTGAAGCTTGGCCAGATCGTGCAGTCATAGCCTCGCTGATGACAGACACTCGGGAAAACTGGCACGAGATGATGCAGCGTGCTGTCGATTCAGGAGCTGCTGGAGTAGAGTTGAACTTTGGTTGCCCGCACGGAATGTGTGAGCGTGGTATGGGCTCAGCCGTTGGCCAAAATCCGGATGTTATGGAGACCATCGTCGACTGGGTCATGGAAGTCGCCCAGCTTCCAGTGATCGTAAAGCTCACGCCCAACATAACCGATGTTACGATACCTGCACGGGCAGCGAAGCGTGCTGGGGCGAATGCAATTTCGTTGATCAATACGATTAACAGCATCACCAAGGTCGATTTGGACCGCCTCATCCCTGAGCCCTACGTCGATGGCAAGTCGGCGCATGGCGGCTATTGCGGTCCGGCGGTCAAACCGATTGCGCTCAATATGCTGGAAAACTGCGCTTCGGATCCTGAAGTCAACCTGCCAATCTCTGGGATTGGTGGCATCAGCAACTGGCGGGATGCCGCAGAATTTATTGCGCTCGGCTCTGGCAGTGTGCAAGTTTGTACTGCGATTATGCATTACGGATTCAGAATCGTCGAAGATATGATTGAGGGACTGAGCGACTACCTCGACAGCAAAGGGATGCATTCAATTACTGAACTGCAGGGCAAGGCGTTGAAAACAGTGGATCGTTGGGAGAATTTAAATCTTAACTATAAGCGAATTGCAGCGATCGATTACGACTCGTGCATTGGTTGTAACCTTTGCTTTGTCGCATGTGAAGACGGTGCACACCAAGCTATCGCCCTGACTGATGCGGCTGCGCGTGGGCTGGGACCTGGGCGTCTTCCGGGTAAGCCAATTCCCGAAATAAAAGAAACCGAGTGCGTCGGTTGCAATCTTTGTTCAATTGTCTGCCCAGTGGACAATTGTATCACTATGGTCGATGTCGATACCGGCAAGGATGCGATGTCTTGGAAGAACTATCAGGAAGGTCTTAATGCTGGCACCATTTCAAAAATCCCTGCCCACCACTAAATAGTTCCAACCCTTAAATTAATTTCATGTCTATCAACACGCTCTTACCCGTTCCCAACTTTATCGGCGGCGAATGGATTGTTCCCGAGACCGCAGAAACGGCTCCCGTATATAATCCGTCGACTGGTCAAAAGATTGCCGAAACTCCGCTATGCGGCGCCGACCTTGTCGATGAAAGCGTCCGTAATGCTCATGGAGCCTTTGCCGATTGGTCGGAAACGCCTCCAGTCGAGCGAATACGCGTCCTTTTTCGTTACAAGCTGTTGCTAGAGGATAATTTCGAGGCGATTGCTGCCTTGATCACCCGCGAGCATGGAAAAAACATTGTCGAAGCCCGCGGAGACATTCGCCGGGGCATTGAGGTCGTTGAATATGCCTGCAGTATTCCCGAGCTTCTCAAGGGTGAGATTTTGGAGAATGTCGCCCGTGGTATTGACTGCGAAATGGTCAAACAACCACTGGGCGTTTGCGTAGGGATCTGCCCCTACAACTTTCCCGCACTTGCAGCGATGTGGATGTATCCTATGGCCATCGGGACGGGGAATACTTTTATTTTTAAGCCCAGTGAAAAGGTGCCGCTGACTGCGATTCGCCTCATTGAATTATTGCAAGAAGCCGGTTTACCACCTGGTGTTCTGAATATCATCCATGGCGGACGCGAATGCGTAGACGCTCTACTTGAGCACCCCCTCGTTCGAGCGGTATCCTTCGTAGGTTCATCACCGATCGCGAAATACGTTTATGAAAAGGGTATTCAAAACGGTAAGCGCGTACAATCGGCGGGTGGGGCCAAGAATTACGTTTTTGTCCTTCCTGACGCTGATATGGCCAACACTGCAGGTGGTCTAAACGATGCGGCATTTGGTTGTGCGGGGCAGCGTTGTATGGCTGGATCGACGGCAGTTTTGATTGGAAAGGCGGCTGA
>JAKVCN010000123.1 GCA_022448585.1 Puniceicoccaceae bacterium
CGCAATGTGAACCGATTCATCTATCATAGCTATGGCGCAGATGCAGGCTGCGACTCCATCGACGATACCCCGCAAATAAAAGGCTTGGCGGTTCTACTTGGCGAACTCTCAGCATGCGATCAATTGCCCAAAACAATTCTCTACAACCTCGATCCCGCTAAAAATTATCCCTTCGCATCAATGTGCGGAAACTTTTTTGAAACGAATGAACCGGTTAAGATCCAATTTGGCAGTGGGTGGTGGTTTTTGGATCAAATCGAAGGCATGACTAAGCAAATCAACGCTCTTTCTAACCTCGGACTACTCTCTCGATTTATTGGTATGCTGACGGATTCTCGCAGCCTGATGTCTTACCCGCGCCATGAGTATTTCCGTCGCATCTTGTGCAACATTCTAGGCAATGAAATTGAACGCGGATACCTCCCAAGCGAAATGGATTTTGGCACTCTAGTGTCCGGGGTGTGCTACAAAAACGCTAAGAACTACTTCAATTTATAGTTAGATAAATTATTAACGCGAAGCTGTGATTCAACCGCATGCTAATTGTGATAACCGCACATTTCTCATAGTGTATCTGCGCATTTACAATTAGCGATCGATACCTATGCTATAATGAATCAGGTAGAGCGGCTTTGTAACCACCTTCCATTATTTTCGAAAACTCACCTAAGCGCGGCTGATGTAGTTTCACCCTAGCTAAATTCTTATTCGGGAGGCTGCTCTGCGTTAAATCATAAAGCTCTCGATCGAGCAAATTACCGGTTTTTATATCGCGCCATTCGGTGTAGCGATAATCCTCGCTTCGCAAAGTGTAGCCTATGTTTTTGGGATTTTTATCCACCCAAATACTGAAAGCGGCTTTCTTCCAGTCACGATCTGGTTCGTCAAGTAAAGCTGTGATGCTGATGCCTTCATTGTGATCTGGTGTCGCGATATTAGTTAGATCGCAAAGCGTCGGATATAAGTCAATTAGTTCAACTAAGGCTGTGCTGCGCTGACCATTGCCCTTTGCATGAGGCGATTTGATGATAAGGGGTACCCTCGTATCAATCTCATTTGTAGTATGCTTACACCACCATCCGTAATCTCCTAGTTTCCACCCGTGATCAGACCATAAGATGATGATTGTGTCATCTGCATACCCAAGTTTTTCAAGTTCGTTTAGAACTTTGCCTAATTGAGCATCTACATAACTAATGCAGGCATAATAACCATGCGCTAGCTTTCTGGCATCCGACTCAGGCACCGATCCTTCTTCAGCCATTCCGTAATAGTTCCTCAATTCGCCATAACGCGTACGATTATACTCGGATGCTCCTTCTGGCGGATGGGAATAATTCGCCAACTCAATTTTTTTAGGATCATACATATCCCAATATTTCTTTGGCGCATTAAATGGTAAATGCGGCTTACGAAAACCCAAGGCTAAGAACAAGGGTTTATCTTTTTTGTTGCGCAGCACCTCAATTGCTTTCTGAGCATAAACTCCGGTTTGATAGCCATTATCGCTCACATCTGCAGATTCATAAGGTGGTCCTTTTTTGCCAAGTGCTTTGCGTGCATACTCTATATCTAGAGAGCTTTTGAGCGTGTAGCCCCTAGAGCCCCAGTCCCCTGAAACACTGCGATAATTCTGTGCCCAGCCGTTCTCGTCTTCGTCATCATGATATATCTTACCAATGGTAACGGTCTCGTAGCCATTGTTGAGTAGATGCTGATCAAGTGTAAGAGCATCAGGGATATTATTAATGAGAGGACCTCGATCATGGAGATTATTTTCAGCGGTCGGGCGGTAGCCGCTCATAATACTTTTCCTCGAGGCCATACAAATAGCCATTTGGCAATATGCTCGGTCAAAAACGATCCCCTCACTCGCAAGCTTATCGATGTTTGGCGAAACAATATGCTCAGCGCCATAGCATCCTAACTCAGGCCTGAGGTCGTCGATAGCGATGAAAAGTATGTTCGGTTGAGTCGCATCAACTTTAGAATTTGAGCTTCCCAGCGCAAACATTTGCTTGGGATTGATGTTCATGAACGAGATTACCCCCAAGAGGAAAATCGTTTTATGCAAAGTAGCGCGTGGAGTATGTATGAGTACGGAACCCTTCATGCGACTTATCAATAATGGATTAGAGACAGGCTTATTTAATAATTATTAATGTAAGCCAGGGGCATTCCATAATGCAAACCTGAAAATTAAGCACTCACCTTCATGCGCAAATGCACTGCGGTTAAGCTAAGACATCTGATGAAGTCAGTAACAGTACTAGTTTATGACTCTCCAGTCGAAAGAGATTTGCCAATCGCA
>JAKVCN010000124.1 GCA_022448585.1 Puniceicoccaceae bacterium
ACCGGATGTAGCCACCGCTACTGTCAGTGCACTTGCTGGCGATAACCCGAGCATACGAGCCGTGACAAAACCAGAGTTGAAATGATCACCAGCTCCAGTCGTTATTTTAGGTTTTTCACAAAGTGGTCCATCGATAAACTCAGTTCCTTGCGATGTCGCACAAACGGCACATTCGACCGGATGAACGACAACCGTGTTTAACTTTAGTTTATCGCGAATACGTGCAGCTACTATTTGTAAATTAGTCGGATTTTTTTCTATTTTTTCAAATCCTAATAATACATCTATTTGCTCGGCTTCACGATAATTGAGGCCTAAAATTACCTGACCAAAGGCCTCGAATTGACTAAATAAATCGAGCACACCTAGAAGATCTTCAGCGGATCGTTTTTCTGGATCTGCTAAATCAAAAAAGAAGATGCGCTCTGGGTTTTTAGGTAGTTTTGGAAGGAGCTGTTTAAGGAAACTTTCAAAGACATCGGATAGGTATGGAATCATCGTCCAATTCACCATTGATATAGCATCTGCTTTTCCAAATGCCTGAGTTAAGTCATCGATTCCCATTGCATCGATTAGGGCTGAGTAAGTAATGGCATCCAGACTAGCCATGGAGCCAAACATAATTTTCCCATCGGTAAATTCAGCGGCATGAGTAACTCCAGGGTCTGTAATAGATACTGCACTTGTTTTTTGCGCAAAAGTTTTAAAAACCGGATGTATGGAAGGATTACCTAGCGCCCCAATATATCGAACTTTTATGCCTTGTGCGAACTGAGCGTTTGCCATGATGGGACCATTTCCACCAAGTTTTTGAACGACTGGTGCCAGCTCTATATTGGCACTCTTTCCGGCCGCTGAACTGATTCTAGCACCAAAATCTGTAATGGTAGAGATCGCAGTAAACTCACCTCCAGGACCATTTCGTTGATCGACAGGATGCACTATTTTGTCTACAAATCCATCGATTCCTACAAGGGCTTCTTTATTACCCGCAAAGCAGGCTGCATTTCTAAGTTCGGTTACTGTCTGCTCAAATTGATTCATTGTTGTTATATAACTTACAGGTCTAGGCTACTGAGTCTTGCTGGCAAACCATTTTACATGCACTTTTATTCGATATTTATAAATTTGCACTTAATGCTTGGATTTTATGCTAGCGCGTAATTGAAGGAGTGGTTTAGTGTAAACTTGTTCAAATCCTTCACTGAAGTCTTTATGTGTGTTAATTTTTCAATAAATATTTTCCTCTTACAAGCAATCGCAGGACCTAACGTCTTCACTTATTTTGGGCAGTCGAATATTGCCGGTAAAGTTATAATTCTGATTTTGGCGATATTTAGTGTAGTTGCTTGGTCTGTTATGCTTGGCAAGTATATGGATCTCTCTCGCCTAAGGTCACAAAACCAGCGCTATGAGCGATTACTTAGTCAAGAGGGGCACCTTCTAACACTCGACTCCGACAGACCTGGCAAAGGGGCGGGACCTTTTTATGCTATAGTTCGAGAGGGCTTACAGGCTTTTCGCCGATACGGTTGTGGCATAAAAGATCCGAATGTACAAAGAATGACCTTGCGCATGGGTCATGTAGAAAATGCTTTGCAGCGCTCCGTAGCCCAGCAAACGATACGTTATGAGACCAAGATGGTGATGCTCGGTTCAATAGTCAGCGGGGCGCCTTTTCTTGGTTTATTAGGTACTGTATGGGGCGTTATGGATGCTTTCGGCGGCATGGCAGGCTCTGGCTCTGCAAGTTTACAAGGACTAGCGCCAGGGGTGTCAGGTGCATTACTGACAACTGTAGCTGGCTTGGTGGTTGCGATCCCATCAGTTTTTGGATATAATTATCTGCTACAACAGACCAAGATTTCAGTTGTAGAGTTAGAGAATTTTGCGAGCACTGTCGCTGATCGTATAGAACTGGAAGCACAGGCGACCGTAAGTGATTAATCCAGTCTACTTGACTTAAGAATTCGTACTATGGCCCGAAGCTTCCACCGCAAAGACCGTCTTTCGGCTCTTACAGAGATTAATGTGACGCCACTAATCGACTTAGCTTTTGCTCTATTAATTATATTTATGATTACCACTCCATTATTGGAGCAGACAATAGCGTTGAATCTACCAATTGAAACTGGCAAGGAACAATCTGAAGATAGAGATGATTTCCAATCCGTATCGATTGATGCTGCGGGGCGACACTTCTGGGGTAGTCAGGAGGTATCGCTACAGCGTTTGGGAGTCTTGCTCGATCAAATGGCGCAAGAGCCTTCAGTG
>JAKVCN010000125.1 GCA_022448585.1 Puniceicoccaceae bacterium
TCACTATCTTGCCCAACATTCATTTCACGTGTAACAAAGTAGCGAAATGCATCTGCTCCATATTGCTCAATTAAATCTAGCGGATTAACCACTTCACCTGTGCTCTTAGACATCTTTGCTCCTGAACTAAGCCACCAACCGTGCACCAATAAGTGCTTCGGTAGATCAATTTCTAGTGCCTTCAACATAATTGGCCAATAGACCGCGTGCGGAGGTACTAAAATATCTTTTCCAATAACATGATAATCTGCAGGCCAATTTTGGGGGAAAGTTTCAGTGCCGTAACCCGCTACTGTAATATAATTAGTCAATGCATCAAACCAAACATAAGTCACAAAATGTGAGTCGAAAGGTAATTCAATACCCCATTCCAATCGTTCCTTAGGGCGTGAAATACAAAGATCATTTAAAGGCTCCTTTAAAAATTGAAGCACGTCAGCAGTACGAAATCGAGGGTAGATCCAGTCCTCATTATTATTTATAAAATCTATCAACCACTCTTGAAATTGCGCTAGCTTGAAGAAATAGTTCGTTTCAATAACTTCTTCGACTTCACCATAGATTTCTGGCCAATGACCGTCCACTTTTTCTTTCTCCGTAACAAACTGCTCTTGTCGTGAGCTATAATATCCAGAGTACTGCGCTTTGTAAATAAGGTCCTTATCATACAACTTTTGGAGGACCTCACGAACAACAGACTTATGACGATCTTGGGTTGTACGTATATAGTCATCATTTGATATTGCTAGCTTTTCACAAAGCGACTGAAACTCTTCTGCCATGCGATCACAAATCTCAATTGGCTTCATTCCAGCTTTTTGAGCTGACATTTGCACTTTTTGACCGTGTTCATCAAGTCCAGTCAAAAACTTAACCTTTTGACCATTTAACCGGCGATAGCGAGCGATGATATCGGTCAGTACCTTTTCATAGGCATGACCCAAGTGAGGCGATCCATTTGCGTAGTCAATTGCAGTGGTAATATAGAAAGATTTACTCATCAAATCAGCAAAGTTGGTGCAAACCCATACTTAGTGCAAGCTTAGCAATTATAAGATAGCATCTATAAGCAACTGTTTGCGTCCGCGATAGATATTAAGCCTAATGACTAGCTCCACCTTACCCTCATTATTTTCTAAGTAGGATTGTAGCCCGGAAGGCTGCATTAACTCACGCTCCACTGCATACGCATGCCATATAGCGCCTCCCACGCTTATCATCAAAGGATTCATTTGAATAATTGTTGCCTCTACTCGATAAAGTCGACCAACATAATTGCCATAATCATGCTCACTTAAACTGCTCAGAAAAGCCCCATTTTTTAAATTAGCAACTGCAGGATGCCCCACTACCTTGTGCGGAATTTCTACTGATGGAGTATCCTCTCCCAGGCTAAACTCTGATGTAGGAGTGAAAGCTCTTGTAGAAAAACGTGCAAATACTGGGAAATGATCAGAAGTACCTCCTCCTTCTTTTCCAGCAAAACTCCATTCAAGTGGACGACCAATTATATCTGCATTAATTTTAGGTAGTATAAGGTGATTAAATGACCCATCTGTATAACTAATACCCTGATTATCATACAGTCCCCTTGAGGATATTAAATGCATAAGACTACCACGACGACCGCGCCACACTTCAGAATAACGAAGCTCAACGGGCAACTCATACCAAAAGTTATACCAATGGTTGTTTTGGAAAGTCTCATCACCGTTAGCTCCTAGGACATCATTGATGCCAGTTTTTAATCCCGCAAAGATAAGAGAGTGATTATAGTGCGAATTTAAGTCACCTCCAATAATAATATCTGCCTGCGGATTATTACTTAGCTGAGACTGCACCAAGCGATGTAAAACTTGTGCATTTTGAACCCTAATCATTTCCATATTAGGATTAGAAGCGCCTGACTTCCAATGGTTACAATAAACCACTAGACTGTGACCATTGATATCTATTTCTGCTTCGATTATATCACGGGCACGGTGTAAAGAGTGACTTTTTGACCAGCGGATAGGAAATTTTGAGAAGATCGCATTGGTATGTGCCATATTTTCTTCCACGGGCTTTGCAGGGCAACTAACCACATCATATCCACTAATCCCAATATCATCGAGCGCCTTTAATAACCAATATATAGAGGAAATATCAGCAAACTCAGGTTGCCAGCCATCGGTCAGCATCGATTCTACACTTAAGCTAGAATATTTTAATAAAAATTCTTCGCAACTGACAGTAGTACTTTGAGGAGTGAAATCAGCTTCAA
>JAKVCN010000126.1 GCA_022448585.1 Puniceicoccaceae bacterium
AAAGAGAGATTAGTGGTGCTTTAAATTTCATAATTATTCATCTCAAACGATTTTTTAGTAGAGTGCAATCAGAAGCTGAACAGTCGAGTAAATTTCCAGCGTAGGTACTGTTGATTGTTCTCTTTATTAGGTTGGGCGATAGCGTTTTATTTTTAGCGTTAAATTTAACTAAAAATTAAACGCTTTCATCATATAAGTAGCCGAGTTTTACTTTCTTTTTTTTACTTCAAGCTCTACCGATCCGTCATGAAAAGTAGCGGAAACAGTAGAACAGCGATGCGCTGCTCGAGCAGAAGTTATCAGTGAGCCTTCGTCTTTTCTTAGTACAGCATAGCCTCTTTTAAGAGTTGCGTGAAGACTACTATTTTGAAGCCGGTTAGCATTGTAGTGTAAGCGCTCCATTAGTTGACGAACCGATACTTTAGTTGATAAGTCTAGCCGGTTTTGAGCGACTTGAATACTCTGTTTTGCTGAGCGCAAGCGATTTTTTGGATGGTGCTCTTGAAGTTGATTATTTATCTGCAGCAAAAGCGTTTGATTGTTTAGCCAGTGACTTTTTAGTCCAGCTTTTAGGCGCATATTTAAATCGTCCAAGCGCATACTTGTTAGTTCTACTTGGCGAGCAGGCGCCAAAAACCGCATGCGAGAATGGAGCTGATGCAGACATTGAGCCTTTAAATATAAGTTATTTTGTATTAAATCGTTTATGTTTCTTGCATTGTTTTGGATGCGCTGAGTAGTTTCAAGCTGTATGGATGAGAGGAGCTCGGCTGCGCCTGAAGGGGTTTCCGCGCGGATGTCTGAAGCGTAGTCGCTGAGAACTGTATCGATTTCGTGACCAACTGCAGACATAGTTGGTACAGGACAGTTACTTATAGCCCGTACCACTGTTTCATCGTTAAAGGCCCAAAGGTCTTCAATACTGCCTCCTCCTCTAGTTAAGACCACCAAATCAAATTTAGAGTCTTGGACCATTTGACTTTTTAGCATCTCCACAAGTTCGCCTGGAGCCTCTCTGCCTTGGACGCGAGCAGGCAAGATCGTAATTTCACCAAAGAAATCGCGGCGCTTTAATATTTTAATAAAATCACGAACAGCTGCTCCAGTAGGTGAAGTGATGACTCCAATTTTCTGAGGTAAAATAGGTAAAGCTTGCTTGCGATTCGAATCAAACAAGCCTTCGCCGGCAAGCTGCCGTTTAATTTTTTCGTATTCTAACTGTAGTTTTCCTTCGCCGCTCTTTATTACGATCTTCGTAATTAATTGGTAGCGACCATGCGGCTGATAAACGGATATAGCACCAAATAATAAAACTTCCATGCCATCTTCTAAGTCAAAGTTTTGACTTGCTGCGTCACGAGCAAATAAAACACAGGGCAACTGGCTATTAGAATCTTTTAAGGAGAAATAAATATGACCAGAGCTTTGCGCCCGCAAATTAGAGACTTCTCCTTGTACCCAGACTTGATTAAACTTACCTTCTAAGATAGATTTAATTTGTCTTGTTAGGTCGCTAACCCCGAGGACATGCGAAGCGTCTGGTTGTAGCATGGAATCCATTAAGATATAAATTATATTCGAGTTTTATCTGCGCAAGACGATTGGATAATAATTAACAAAGCTGACTTGCTACTAATATTAAATAATTTATTTTTAGAATATGGGAAACCAAAAAAAGCCATCAATGCCAAGCCGTTGGGACTTAATTGAGGATAGTTTACTAACTGCTTGCCGTGTATGGGATTTGCGTGCGCGGCGCTATCAGCACCCTCATAATGGTAAAGAGGGTGAATTTTATTATTTAGATTCTCCTGATTGGGTAATTGTCATTGCGCGAACCGTAGCAGGTGAGCTAGTGATGGTACGCCAATTTCGTTGGGGTATCGATGCACTATCTTGGGAATTGCCCGGCGGGATTGTGGATACCGGAGAGGATCCGCTAGTTGCTGGACTTCGTGAGCTTAAAGAAGAGACTGGCTACGAAGCCGACCAGGGACGAATTATTGGTCACTGCAGTCCCAATCCTGCGATCCTCAATAACCGTTGCCATATTGTCCTAGCTGAGAATTGTCAGCTTGCTTGTGGTGGTACCGCTTGGGATGAGCATGAGGAAATTGAGGTGCAAGCTTTGCCCGAGCCCATGGTCTTTGAGTGGGCTAAAAATTCTAAGATCGATCACGCGCTCGCTCTTACTGGCCTGCTGTATTATCAACTAGATAAAGGTGCATAACAAGGAGAGAAAAGCGCCACT
>JAKVCN010000127.1 GCA_022448585.1 Puniceicoccaceae bacterium
CTCTTTGATAATCGCATGCCTAAGCGGAAAATACTCGGTGCAGGGAAAAACCACGAATAAAGAGGAGTTTGTCACTTGTGGAGGCGTCGATCTTAAACAGGTCGATTTTAGGCGTATGGAAAGCAAGATCATTCCTAATTTGCACTTTGCAGGTGAGTGCATGAATTTAGACGGAATTACGGGAGGATTTAATTTTCAAGCTGCGTGGACAACTGGATATATTGCCGGAGAATCGATGGCGAAGCACAACAATTAAGCCTTATTGATGGCTACGATTTTTAGCCTGCTTTACGAAATAATCCTATTGCTATTGCAAGCATCACCAAATTAGGCAACCAAGCAGCGAGCCAAGCGGGCACCATCTGCCGGTCTCCTAATATAGTGGCAATACTTATGAGCACATAAAAGATTGCAAAGAAACCGATGCATTTAGACACCCCTACCATCGCATTATTTCTAACTCCACTGACAGCTAACGGCACAGCAATACCAACAATAACCAAGCAGCTAAATGGGCTAGCTAAAAGTGAAAAATATCGTGTTAAGTAAGCTTGTGAGGCCGGATTTTCCTCTGGAGGAATTGCTTTAATAATACGTCGTAATTCGTTTAACGATAGCTCGCTTGGTTTTTTGTTAAGACTCAGCATTAATGATGGATCTTCATTAAACTCTAAAAATGCCTTCTTTTCAAATGACTGAGTTCGGAGAGGATCTCCGGATTCTGGATCAAAGGTCAGCTCTCTACCATTCAAAAAGACCCAGTATCCTTGTGTGTCATCATAATAAGCTTCGTTAGCTGAAATACGGAATAGTTCTCGCCCCTCAGAATTTCGAACGTGTACGGTGACTCCCATCGCCAGCCAAGCACGCTCACTGAATCGATTCATCATCCATAAACGATTTTGCTCACGATTATCAAAACCTAGGTTGTAAACAAGCCCAACTTGTCGTGCATCCAATTGTACCTCTTTAGATGCATACTCTAAATTCTCATAAAACGTACGTGAACTTTCGACTGCTTTAGGCACAACTGAAGCAGTTAGGTACAACAAAAATGCGGAAAATACCAAAGCTATACACCACAACGGACGACTAATCTGGAATAAGCTCTGCCCTGCAGCACGCATAGCAATAATTTCATAGTTTCGATGTAAATTACCAAAAGCAAACAAGATAGATACCAGAAATACTACTGGCATAATTGCGGGCAGGTAAGTCGGTAGACGTAGAGCAAAGAAAAATCCTATTTCAGAAATACTTGCATTTGCCGCGAGTAACTCAGGCAAGCTATCCAACATACTTTGCAAGAGCAGTACGCCAAGAATAACGCCCATAGTGAGGGCAAATCCTACCGTCCACTCCTTGAGTATATATCGACTTAATAATGACATCTCCTAAATTATTGTTGATAGCTTTCTTTAAATTCTCTTCACAAGCGACAATTTTTTTGGCATAAAGAAATTGCACTAGATACTACTTTAAATTTTTACTATGGCTACAAAAACTGAATCATGGAACTCACGCATTGGCGTGATTTTAGCAGTCGCTGGCAGCGCTGTTGGACTTGGTAACTTTTTGCGCTTCCCAGGACAAGCTGCAGAGTATGGCGGCGGCGCGTTTATGCTCGCCTACTTTATTTCATTTATACTCATAGGACTACCGATTTGTTGGGCAGAATGGACAATGGGTCGACATGGCGGGCAAGCTGGATTTAATTCAGCACCCGGCATTTTTAATTACATCACTCGTAAGCCAGCATTTAAATACCTCGGAGCGATTGGAGTACTAATCCCTGTGATTATTTATATGTACTATGTGTATATCGAAGCTTGGTGCCTCGGATACTCAATCAATTTTTTAACGGGAAACATGGACTTTAGTACGGTAGAAGACTCCAGCGAATTTTGGGGGAATTTTATCGGGATAGGTAAAAATGGTTCTGCGATTGGCTTTGGTTTAGGTCAGGTAGGTATCTACTTAGCTTTGGTCTTTTTTCTAAATTTCCTACTTATATACCGCGGATTATCGCGAGGCATAGAGTTATTCTGTACTTATGCAATGCCGACTCTGTTAATCATTGCAGTATTAATCTTATTGCGAGTACTTACGCTTGGCACACCAGATTCTAACTTACCAGATCGTAATGTGAATAACGGCCTAGGATTTATGTGGAATCCAGTGAAGCATGTAGTCGAATCTAAACAAGAAGACGG
>JAKVCN010000128.1 GCA_022448585.1 Puniceicoccaceae bacterium
GAACTCATCTATCCAATGCTCCCAGAAAGAGACAATTTTCTTATTGAGCTTACTTTTGTGCTGCAAGAGTGCGTAGGTTGGGGTATTATTTATTTCTCCGCTCCATGCCTTTACTGGTATGAGATCGCTATCCCAAACAAGCGTCCAATCGCTTAGAATAGGTAGCGCACGTAGGCAACCTAGCTTTAGTAATTGTTGATAAAACCAGCCAGGTTGGTACTGGTCGTTGATATTTTTAAGACGGTCGCAAATTAGTTTTTTACTTAGTTTCTTATCTGCAAAAAAATTATTTTCGTCGTAGAAATAAACTGGTGCGCAGTCCCACTTATCTACACATTTTTCAAGTGTATCTATTTCACTTGGCAAAGTAGCAATGTGTATAGACTTTGGACTGAAGTGTTTAGAAATACCCTCTAATACTGACCTTGTATGCCAACCACTTTCAAATAAAGGCATAAAAATAGTTTTAGTATTAGAAATTTGCATAAGTTAATGTGGGATATTATGAAGCTACGCCAACAACACTAGGGTCTTCTAAACCAACGTCACTGCATAGTGGTTCGATTCCAACCCCATCTCTGGGATACAAATTGCAAAATTGCTTGTACTCCAGTATTGAGTTTTTCAGTTCATTACGACTAATGTTATTTATATATCCGCACTTACCCAGTGAACCCTTTGGAACTGGTGCAGCTAGGTTTCCACCGCGTTTTTCGGTCATCTTTAATTGGGCAGACCAAAGTATTTCTGTATCTAATAGTATGTCGTGCCAAATACTCAAGCCGAACAAAGTGATGATGTCTAGTAGGCGTAAAAATTCTTCCTTTACAATCCACCCCTTTTGGTAACTCAGGTATCCATTAAATCCCATTCCTACCGAAACTGCGTGCCCGTGAAGCATACCGGAAGCAATCTCAAAGCCTGGAGACCAAGTATGTCCAAATGCGTGGGGACGACATTGATGGGTTTCGTATAAATTATCGTACTCACTTTCGACGTAGCTTTTAAGCGCTAACCCTAGAATATTATTACAGATAATATCGACTTCTGAGCCTTTCTTGGTGTTTATTGTACCAAATGCTGTGTCAACTAGAATAGGACCTACCTGTTCTAAAAGATCTAAGAGTTTAATGTCCTTCACTCCACCCATTTTGATTATTTCGGCTACGCCGTGACGAATCCATCCTTTGTGAAGAGTTTTAAAGAATGTTTTATCTGTAATAGATAATATTGGAGCGTGATATGCACCAAAGAGATTTTTGTAACCGTAACCATCAGAACATGTTCTAGGTGATGGCCCAGCATCAATTCCGCTTACAACGCTGGTGTTGAGCATAACGTAGGGCGTGTTACGGTGATAGAGAGCTGTGGCAAAGCCAGCTATATCTGCAAGAACACCTCCACCAATTATCAATATAGGTTCGTCTCTAGATGCTCCCAGAGCCTTTAATTCTGCGAGTATTTTTTCGACATTGTTGATGTGTTTATCAACTTCCATCGCACGATGTACTTTATAGTGCAACTTAATGTTATGATGTTCGAAGTACTTTTGTATATCTACCTTATAATATAAATCTACATTGCTATCTACTAAAGCAATACACCTACGATGTGGAGCGTAGATGCTTCGCAACAGAGGGTCTGCAATGCCTAGAGCATTATTTTGCACCCTAATACTAGTTGAAATAGTAGAGGTAATTACACCATCTATGACTGAGTAGTCATCGTTTGATACGATGTGGCCTTGAGAGATTCTGTAAGGAGATGTTGGATAGACTACATGTGCGTCTTTTGTTATATATTTTTCTTCTAACAATTTAAACTTATTAGCTAATGGACCTTCTGCCACAATTAGACGCATTTGCTTATCAAGTTCATTTTCAAGTATTACTCTATCTGCTAGAAGAGACCACTGAACTGCATCTTCCTTGCTTATAATTCTTAAAAATAAAGATAGCTCGTTTAAAAATTTTCCACAGCTCAGACTTAAAGCAGATTTAAGCTGCCGATAAGCATATAGAGATCGTACACTGTCGTTAGCTTCAAATTCTACAGCCAACGACTCATCGTAAACATTGAGTTGTGAAATTGTATCAATTAAACAGTAAAGAGCAGGTTTGCCACTGAGTTCTTTGAT
>JAKVCN010000129.1 GCA_022448585.1 Puniceicoccaceae bacterium
AGGCATAATTGCCAGCAGACGAGTTGGCAATGCAGTTAAGCGTAATCGAGGCAAGCGCCTCCTTCGAGAAATTTTTCGTGCCTATGAAGCGAACTTGCCTCAGAGCCTAGATCTGGTAATTGTGCTTAGGAAGGGTTATGATAAGTACGCTTATACCGACCTTGAACAGGCTTTTCTGAAGGGGTGCGTACAAATAAATACAACTTCGAGTAATCATTAATGAGTATACATTTACATAAAACAGAAGATTTAGAACCATGTGCTCCATCTATCGGAGCATTCGTTGCGGTCTTTTTTGTGCGCGTTTACCAATGCCTGCTCTCGCCACTAAAAATGTTCTTTTTTGGCACTAGTTGTAGCTGTCGATTTCAGCCTACTTGCTCCTGCTTTGCTCGTACTGCGCTACTTCGTTTTGGCCTCTTGCGTGGTAGCTACATGGCCCTATGCAGAGTTTTAAGGTGCCATCCATGGAATGCTGGTGGATATGATCCTGTTCCAAGCTTGAAAAGTACCAAAGATAAAGGCATTTCAAAACACCTTAATAATAATTAAATGGATAAAAAAAATACATTCTTAGGACTGCTCTTCATCGCATCCGGTATCGGCTACATGTTTTGGCAGTCTGTAGAGTTGCAAGAACAAGAGCGATTGACTGCATTGGAGGCAGCTAAGTTAAGTAAGCCGAGTGAAGTAGATAAATCGAGCACAAGCCCTAATAGTGTTTTGGCAAGCGCCCCTGAATTAGCAGCCGAAGAAACTGCAATGCTTGATTTGTTGGCTAAAGATGTTTCGGGTATTACTGAAGAGCCGGAACAACTAAATGTTTCGGATACGGAAGAAATTGTCACAATATCCAATGACTATATTCGCGTCGAATTCACTAATTTGGGTGGAGCTATCCGTCGCGTAGAATTTTTGAAAACAAAGCGCGGGCAGTTGGATGATTTCGTATTTAATGACGGGGGACACTTGCCAGCTCTTAGCTTAGGTTTGCCCAATAAAGATGGTAGTATTCAAGAATTTGATATGGCGTATCAAATTGAAGCTAAGTCTTCTAATTCGATTACTTTTTTGTTGCAAGCAGGAGCAGATCTTCAGATCCGCCGAATTTATTCTTTATCACAAAGTGGTTCTTCAAAAGACCCGTATATCATTGACCATAGCACTACTTTTGCCAACCAGTCCTCGTCCGCAAAAGCATTCTCCACACTTTATTTAAATTTGGGAACGATGCAGTCTATCTCGGATGGGGGTATGCAACAAAGCTATCTTAACGTAGGGTATTTCAATGGAGCTGATGCAAAGTTTAAGCCGATTACGAAGTTAATCGGAGGTAATGGATTTCTAGGAATAGGAGCAAGCGCTCCTCGCGAGGAGATGCGCATTGAAGATGCGGGTCGAATAGAATGGTCATCAGTTAAAAATCAGTTTTTTGCTGCGGTTCTTTCCTCTGATCAGAAAATAGGAGAAGACTTAATTGTTTACCGTGTAGATGGTGAACAAAGTTTATCGAATGCTAGTCGTGTTGGAATTTCTGGAAGTGTGGGCTATGCATTTGGAACTGTTGCTAGTGGGTCATCAAAGACGCTTGATTTTGATTACTTTGTTGGTCCTAAAGAGTTTAAGCGCTTGCAGGCTCTTGGTAATGAAAAAGATCTTGTTATGCAATTTGGCTTTCTCAGCTTTATTAGCAAACTACTTCTATCATTCATGTATGCGATTCACGCCTTAGTCCCAAGCTGGGGTATGTCTATTGTAATCATGACGATCTGTATCAAACTTATCTTTTGGCCATTGACTGCTAAGGCAACGAAGTCGCAGAAGCGCATGTCCAGCATACAAGGACCGATGGCAGAATTAAAAGAGAAGTTTAAGGATAATCCCCAAAAGATGCAGCAAGAAACTCTAAAGCTTTTTAAAGAGCATCAAGTTAATCCCGTTGCAGGTTGTTTGCCGATGCTTGTACAAATGCCAATTTTCCTAGGGTTATTTTACATGTTGCGTTCTGCTTCAGAGTTGCGACATGAGTCGTTTCTATGGGTATCAGATCTGTCACAGGCAGATACTATTTATGAAATCTCAGGGTTTCCGATCAATCTACTTCCG